>NZ_JALHPM010000136.1:0-18402 GCF_022842525.1 Luteitalea sp. | reverse complement strand
CGCACACCGCGCGCGACGCGTCGGGGCCACGCTCACCGCCACGCGCGTGCTCGTGCCGATCCTCGCCGTCGGCCGGCGGCACGCCTACCAGGTCCGCCTCGAGACGCCCACCGACGCGCGGGTCGAGCTGACCGACCTGCTGCACCTCGACGCCGAAGAGGTACCGGTGCCGACACTCGTGCACGTGCCTGCGGGTCGCGCCGCACGCGTCCCGCTGTCGGTGCGGCCGACCAGCCGGGGGCGCTTCGACGCCGGCGACCTCATCACCAGAACGCGGTCCCCCTGGGGTGCCTGGGACCATCAGCGGCGCCATCGACAGGTGGGGACGGTGCGGGTGTTTCCGGACATCGGCGGCGCCGCGGGCGGCGCGCTCGAGACCGCCGATCTGCGCGTGCCGCCGGCCGGTGCCCGTCGAGCGCCCCGGCGGGGACACGGACTCGAGTTCAAGGAACTGCGCGACTACCGCGAGGGCGATGCGCTGCGCCTCGTCGACTGGAAGGCGACGGCGCGGCGTGGCCGTCCGATCACGCGCGAGTACGAGGATCAGCGCGATCAGCAGGTGCTGCTGGTGCTCGACTGCGGCGTGCGGATGCGGGCGCGCGACGACGCCCTGTCGCATTTCGACCACGTGCTGAACGCGGCGCTGCGCCTGGCCGCGGTGGCGCTGGTGCAGGGTGATGCGGTCGGCTGTGCGACGATCGCGCACGATCAGCCGCGCATGCTGTTGCCCCGGAAGTCCAGGGCCGCCCTCGGACGGCTCGTGCAGGGGCTGTACGATCTGCAGCCGGGACACCGGGTGCCCGATTACCTGGCCGATGCCCGTCTGCTGCTCGACCGCCTGCGCCGCCACAGTCTCGTCGTCTTCCTCACGACCCTGCGCGACGAGGACGAACCGGAGCTGCTGGCGGCGACGCACCTGCTCCGACGCCGGCACCGGGTCACGGTCGCGAGCGTGCGCGAGACCGTCATCGACGACCTGCAGCAGGCGCCGATCGTGACGGAAGACGATGCGGCGCGCTGGGCCAGTGCGCTCGAGTACGGCCAGGCCCGTGCCCGTGTCGTGGGACGTCTGCGCCAGCGGGGCGTGGACGTGATGGACGTGCCGCCGCGCCAGTTGTCGAGTGCGCTGGCGGCCCATTATTGGCGCCTCAAGCGCGCCGGGACGATGTGAGCATGCCCGTCGACAATCCGTTCAGTCCCCCATCGGCCACCCTCGACGCGCCCGGCATCCGGTTGCCTGGTGCGTTCATTCCGGACGGCCGCGTAGTGCCCGCAGGCCATGGCTGGCAGTGGATGCGCGAGGGGCTGGCCACCTTCGGCGCGGCCCCGTTCACCTGGCTGGGCATCACCGTGCTGTTCCTCGGTCTCGGCGCCGCCATCAGCATCATTCCGCTGGTGAGCCTGCTCTGGAACGTCGCCTTCCCCATCGGCCTGGGCGGCCTGATGATGGGCTGCCAGGCCATGGCCGAACAGCGTCCACTCGAGGTGCGCCACCTGTTCGCCGGCATGGAGACGCCGCGCCTGCAGCCGCTGGCCATGCTCGGCGTGCTCTACCTCGCCGGCAGCATCCTGCTGATCGTGGTGCTCGCGATCGTCGGCATCGGGGTGGCCTTTGGCGTCATCGCCGTCGTCGGCCAGGAACAGATCGACGCCCAGCCGCTGCTCATCGGCGCTGGCATCGTGCTGCTGTCGCTGGTGGTGATGGCGGCCGTCATGGTGCTGTCGATGACCATGTGGTTCTCACCGGCGCTGGTCGCCCTGATCGGACTGCCGGCGCTCGACGCGATGCGCATGAGCCTGCGTGCCTCGATGCGCAACATGCTGCCGTTCCTCGTCTATGGCCTTTCGATCCTCGGCGTGTTGCTGGTGGCGGCCGCAGCCGGGGCCGGCTTCATGCTGGCGTTCGGCCTGGCGGTGCCGTCGCTGGAGATCGGGTGGGCAGGCGCTGGCATCGGCGCGGTCGTCGTCGCCGGCCTGGTCGGGATGGTGTTTGCGCCGAGCATGTGGGGCGCCATGTATGCCAGCTATCGCGACGTCTTCGTCGCGTGACGCGTCCGGGGCGCGGCCGCCCCGGACGCCTGCGATCGACACGATTCGCCTCGTCGAAACCCCCGAGGGCTGCCAGCTCACCCTGCGCATCGCCGGCCCGCTGGCGCGGGCGCGGGCGTGGCTGGTGGACCTGGCGATCCGCATGTTCCTCTACATGGCGGGCGCGTCGGCGTTGTCGACGTTCGGCTCGATGGGCACGGGGCTGATCCTGATCCTCGTCTTCCTGCTCGAATGGGCGTACCCGGTCGTCTTCGAGATCTGGCGTGACGGGCAGACCCCCGGCAAGCGCATGTGCCACCTGGCCGTGGTGCACGCCGACGGCACGCCGGTCGGCACGTCAGCGGCGATCGTGCGCAACATCGTGCGGGCGGTCGACTTCCTGCCCGTCGGGTATGTCGTGGGCCTGATCACCATGCTGTGCGCCGGATCGGGCCGGCGGCTGGGCGACCTGGCCGCGGGGACCGTGGTGGTGCACACCGACGGCGCTCGGGTCCTGACGCCGCGCACGTGGACCGACGGCGCGGCCGACCACCTGCCTCTGCCGCTGTCGGCCGCCGAACGGCGCGCCGTCGTGGACTTCGCCACGCGACTGCCCCGCCTGTCGCCCGCGCGCGCCGAGGAACTCGCTCGCACCGCCACGCCGCTGGTGGACGGCGTCGGCGAGGGTGAGGCGGCGGCGCGACTGGTCCGGCTCGCCAACACGATTGCCGGCCGCGCCACCGACACGTAACGCGTCACCGGCGCACGTCGGCCACGAGCACGGCGCGACGCGTGGCCGGCTCGATGACCAGCGACGCCATCAGCAGGCAGGCGGCGAGACCGGCCGTGATCACGGCCGGCACCAGCCGCTGATCGGCCGCCATCAGCGCGAGCCCGCCGAGCCCGAGGGCGTAGACCACATCCACCGCCGTCAGGACCGGCCACCAGTGGCGGCGGGTCGCCGCCACGTGCTGCGGGTAGTGCCTGCTGCTGAACCACAGATGCAGGCGGAGGGATGTGGCGATGGCGGCCAGGCAGACGACGGCGAGGTAGACCGATGCGCGCCAGCGGGCCGGCAGCGGGCTCGTCACCAGCCAGGCGGGCCACAGGAGCCCGACGTACAGCGTCGCAGTGACGGCGTGATGGACATCCCACCAGCGCGGGGTCTGCGGCGCTGCGGGGGCGGCTGGAGTGGCGTCCGCCCGTGCGAGCGTCGGCGCGCCCGCCGCGTCCAGTGCGTCGACGGCCTCACGCATCGACGCGAATCGATCGCCCGGCTGCCTGGCGAGACACCGGTGGACCATCGTCACGTCAGCCACCGTCAAGTCCGGCGCCACTGTGGCGAGCAGCGGTGGTTCGTCCCGCAGCAGGCGCGCCCAGACGCCGGCGATGGGGCCATCGCCGAACGGGAGCCGCCCGCTGGCCGCCTCGTACAGGACCAGGCCGTAGGCGAACTGATCGGAGAGCGCCGTGGCTGGCGCCCCCTCGAGTTGCTCGGGGGCCTGCGCCAGCGGTGTGCCGGAGACGTGCCCTGGCTGGGTCAGGCGGGTCTCGCCGCCCTCGGCCTGCCCGAGGGCAATCCCGAAATCGACGAGCCGCAGACCGTCACGTCCGAGCACGATGTTGCTGGCCTTCACGTCGCGGTGGACGACCTGCGCCGCATGGGCCGCCACGAGCGCCTCGCCAAGGGCACGGGCCACCTCGCGCCAGCGAGCGCGCGGCAGCGGACCCGAGTCGCGCAGCACATCGGCGAGCGTGGGCCCCTCGATGTACTCGGAGACGATGACGAGGGCGTCGCCGATCTCCTCGAGGGCGTGGACCGACAGGATGTGCGGATGACGCAGACCGGCGGCCGTGCGGGCCTCGCGCTGCAGGCGGGCGCGCGCCGCCGCGTCGCGTGCAGTTGCGGCGGGCAGCACCTTGAGCGTCACGCGTCGCCCGAGTCTCGTGTCGACGGCGACGTAGAGCACGCCCATGCCGCCACGCGCGAGCAGACGCTCGATGCGGTAGGGGCCGAGCGATTCGCCAGGGGCGAAGGCGTGCCCACCCGCCTGGTCCAGCAGATCCACGGGTTGCACGCGCGCGCCCCGCTCGAGGAAGGCATCGTCGCGGTCGGCGCCGAGCAGTGCGAGCACCTCTCGCCTGATCGCCTCGTCATCAGGGCAACGGGCCATGAGGAACGCACCGCGCTCGTCGAGCGGCAGGTCGCGCGCCTCGCCGAACAGGGTCGTGACGCGGGCCCAGTCGGCCGGCGTCACGCGGGCGCCTCCGGCTCGAGCCGGCGGCGCAACCACGCCCGCGCGAGCGCCCAGTCCCGCTTGGCCGTCGCCGGGGCGACGGCCAAGGCCTCGGCGGCTTCCTCGATCGTCAGGCCGCCGAAGTAGCGCAACTCGACCAGCCGCGCCTGCCGGGGTTCGAGCGTCGCCAGCACCTCGAGGGCCTCGTCGAGCGCCTCGACGTCAGGATCACTCGCCGGGTGCACGGCCGCATCGTCGACGAGCGTCACACGCAGGTGATCGCCGCCCCGCTTCAGCGCACGATGGGCGCGCGCCTGCTCGACCAGGATCTGGCGCATGGCGTTGGCAGCGATGGCGCAGAAATGCGCGCGGTTCTGCCAGGAGGTGTTGGCCTCGCGCAGCAATCGGACGTAGGCCTCGTGAACGAGCGCCGTCGGTTGCAGCGTGAGGTCCGGCCGTTCGCCACGCACGTAGTGCCCGGCGAGTCGTCGCAGTTCCTGGTAGACCTCTGGCCACAGGGCGTCGAGGGCCTCCTGCCCGCGCATCCGTGTCGCGTCGCTGTCCTGCCCGGCCACGCCGCATTGTAAGCACGACCGGACGCATCGGGCGATGGGCCGCCGCGTCAGGGCGACGTGGGCGTAGAATTCGCTCCTGGCACCACGCGTGCCGACAACAAGGAGCAGGTATGGGCGACAAGGGCGGCAAGAAGGACAAGGAAAAGGGCAAGCAGCAAGCGGCGAAAAAGCAGAAGGACGAGGCGCAGCGCGCGTCGGACAAGAAGGTGAAGCGGGCGCCGTAGGGTCTAATGCAGGGACATGCTCGCTGACACCACTCTCGAATTGCTGGGCTGGGACGACAGCTGGCGTGACGTCTGGGCCGCCCACCACCGCGACGGCGACGAGCGCCTGCCAGCGCGAGTCATCGTCGAGAGCCAGCACATCTATCGCGTCCACACCGGCGAGGACGAAGTGCTGGCCCGAGTCACCGGCCGCGTGCGACACAAGCTGGGGTCACGCGAGGCGTTCCCGGCCGTCGGCGACTGGGTCGCGCTCAAGCGCGCCGGCCCCAACGACGAGATGGGGCGCATCGTCGACGTCCTGCCGCGCCGGGGCCGTTTCGTGCGCAAAGTGGCGGGCACCACCAGCGAAGCACAGGTCGTGGCCGCCAACGTCGACGTGGTGTTCCTCGTCAGTGGTCTCGACCACGACTTCAACGTGCGGCGCATCGAACGCTACCTGCTGGCGGCGCTCGATGGCGGCGCGGCACCCGTCATCGTCCTCAACAAGGCCGATCTGCCGCGCGACATCGAGGGCGTCCGCAGGGAACTGGGCCCGGTGGCCGGGCGGGTGCCGATCGAGTTGGTCAGCGCCAGGTCCGGCGCCGGCATGGACGCCCTGCGCGGGCACATCGGGCTGGGCCGCACCGCCGCCTTTCTCGGATCGTCCGGCGTCGGCAAGTCGACGCTGATCAACCGCCTGGTCGGCACCGAGGCTCAGCGCACCGCCGAGGTCCGCGAGAGCGACAGCCGCGGGCGCCACACGACGACGCATCGCGAACTCGTCGTGCTGCCGGGCGGTGGGCTGCTGATCGACACGCCGGGCATGCGCGAGTTGCAGTTGTGGGAGGTCTCGAGTGGACTGGACGACGCGTTCGACGACATCACGTCGCTCGGCGTCGACTGCCGCTTCCGCGACTGCACGCACGACACCGAGCCCGGGTGCGCCGTGAAGCTGGCCGTGGCCGAGGGCCGACTCTCGGCCGACCGCCACGGCAACTACCTGCGCCTGCGCAAGGAAGTGCGCAGCAAGCCCGTCGACGAAGCCGACATCAAGGCCGCCGCCGAGCGCGCCCGCGAGGCGCGCGTGGCGTCGAAGGCCTTGAAGAAGCTGTACGCCAACGGGCTCAAGGGTCAGGGCTGAAGGCGTTCGGCGGCCTGTCAGCCGTTCATCGGCACCTTGCGCATGGGCAGGTCGCGCAGGCGCTTGCCCGTAGCCGCGAAGATGGCGTTGGCGATGGCGGGCATGATCACCGGCACCCCGGGTTCGCCGACGCCGGCCGGCGGTGCGGTGCTCTTCACCACGTGCACGTGCGTCTCCTTCGGCGCGTTGTCCTGACGCGCGAGGATGTAGTTGGCGAAGTTGGTCTGATCGATCCGCCCCTCACGCGCGGTGATCTCGCTGAGCAGCGCGATGCTCGTGCCGAAGACCGCAGCGCCCTCGAACTGCGAGGCCACGCGGTCCGGACTGACGATGGTGCCGGCGTCCACCGCGACGTCCACGCGCGGGATCTTCACCTGCCCGCGCGCGTTGACCTCCACCTCCACCACGGCCGCGATGTAGCTGAAGAAGCTGTAATGCGCCGCGATGCCCAGCGCCCGCCCCGGCGCCGCGGGCTTCTTCGCCCAGTCGGACTTCTCGGCGACGAGTTCGATGACCCGACGCAGGCGCGCCGTGTCGAAGGGGTGCTGCGGATTCGCCCGGACGCCCTTCGCCCCTTCGGCGGCGAGATCGATCACGCGCGGCTGCCCGATGATCCTGAGCAGGTACTCGACGCGATCGGCCTTCGCCAGCGCCGCGAGTTCGTCGGTGAAGCTCTGCACCGCGAAGGCGTGATGGATGTGCGCCACCGATCGCAGCCAGCCGATGCGGACGTGTGCCGGCGCCGGGTTGTTCTCGACGCGCAGGTTGGCAATCGGATACGGCAGGTCGGTGAAGCCCATGTTGACCTGCCCGCCGCCGTACTGCTCCTTCTCGTCGAAGGTCGATCCGATGGGCGGGAAGGCCGTGCGCTGCAACCATGCCGTCGGCAGTCCATCGGGGCCAATCGCGGCCTTCAGGTACTGCGCGGACGGGGCGTGGAAGAAGTCGAACTGCAGGTCGTCCTCACGCGTCCAGACGACCTTGACCGGCTTGCCGACCTGCCGCGCGAGCAGCGCGGCTTCGGCGGCGTAGTCGGGTTTGGACTTGCGCCCGAACCCGCCGCCGAGCAGCGTCACGTGGCACGTCACGTCCTCGGGCGTGATGCCGAGCGCCTGCGCCACCGTGTCCTGCACGGCCTGCGGATTCTGCGTGCAGGTCCAGATCTCCGCCTTGCCGCCGGTCACTTCGGCCACCGCCATCGGCGGCTCCATCGGCGCGTGGGCCAGCATCGGCGTGTAGTAGGTCGCCTCGTGCGTCGGCCCGACCCCGATGGTGGCGTCGACGTTGCCCTGCGTGCGGACGACGCGTCCCGGCGTGTGGACGACGTCGACCAGGGTCTTGCGGAACGTGGCGGAGTCGAACGAGGCGTTCGGGCTCGCCGACCACTGCGCGTTCAGGGCCTTGCGCCCCTGCAGCGTGGCCCACGTGCTGGTGCCGAGGACGGCGACGCCCCCGAGCGGTTTGAACCCGAAGGGCGCCGTCGCTTCGGCCAGCTTCACGACGTCGGTCACCCCTGCCACCTTGCGCGCCGCGCCATCGTCCAGCGACGTCAGCGTGCTGCCGAGGACCGGCGGGCGGACGATGGAGGCCAGCAGCATGCCTGGTCGCTCGACATCGGCCCCGTACACGGCCTGCCCCTTGACGATGGCCTCCAGATCGACCGAGGGCATCGGCGTGCCGACGTAGCGGTAGGCCTCGGCCTTCTTGAACTGGAGCGATGCCGCGTCGGGCACCGGCAGGGTGCGGGCGGTGGCCACGAGATCGCCGAAGCCGAGCGAACGCCCGCTGGCGCCATGGACGACGGCGTGGTTGCGGGCCGCGACCTCGGCGACCGGCACGTTCCACGTCTTCGCGGCGGCCTGCTCGAGCATCGTGCGCGCCGTGGCGCCTGCGACGCGCATGGGCTCGTAGAAGTCGCGAATCGAGCACGAGCCGTCGGTGTTCTGCGAGCCGTACTTCTTGTCACCGAGGGCCTGCACGAGGGTCACCCGCGCCCAGTCGGCGTCGAGTTCGTCGGCGACCACCAGCGGCAGCGACGTCCGGATGCCCGTGCCCATCTCCGAGCGGTGCGCGATGATGCGCACGAGGCCATCGGGCAGGATCGCCAGGTAGACGCCGGGTTCCCACGGCCCCTGCGCGAGGGCGTCCTGGGAGAACACCGACACGGGGACGAGCCTCGTGCCGAGCACGAACGCGCCGGTGGCGGCGGCGCTGCCGAGGAAGGCGCGGCGGGACAGCATGGTCGAACTCATCCCTGCCTCCCCGCGGCCTGCGCGTCCTTGATGGCGGCGCGAATCCGCTGGTAGGTGCCGCAGCGGCAGAGGATGCCGTCCATGTAGCTCTCGATCTGTGCCTCGGTGGCATTGGGCCGGGTCGCCAGCAGCGCCGCGGCCTGCATGATCTGCCCACTCTGGCAGTAGCCGCACTGCGGCACCTGATGGGCCTTCCAGGCCGTCTGCAGCGGATGCTCCGCGCCGGCCGGCGCGAGCCCCTCGATCGTGGTGATCTTCTTGCCCGCGACGAGCGAGACCGCGGTGGCGCACGACCGGATGGGGCGCCCATCCATGTGCACGGTGCAGGCGCCGCACAGGCCGATGCCGCACGAGTACTTCGTGCCGGTCAGCTTGAGCGTGTCGCGCAACACCCAGAGCAGGGGCGTCTGGGGATCACCCTCGAACGTGCGGGGTTCCCCATTGACGACGAGCGCGATCGTCGAGGTGGTGGCTGAAGAGGTCTGGGACATGCGCGGACCAGTTTACCGCCGGACCGCGGCAGCGCGCGCGTGCTAGTGCACGCCTTGCCCGACCTGCAGGCTGCCCGGCTCGGCACCGAGGCGCCGGATGGCCTGGTCCCACATCTCGTCGGCGGGCGTGTCGAAGATCAGCGCGGGGTCGACGTCGACGGTGAGCCAGGCCGACGCGGCCAGTTCGTGGTCGAGCTGTCCGGGGCCCCATCCGGCATACCCGGTCAGGACGCGGGCGCGCGACGGCATCGCCTCGATGACCCGACGCAGCAGTTCGATCGACGTCGAGAGATAGAGCCCGGGCGCCACTTCGGTCTGCGCCTGCTCGTCCACGGATTCGCCGAGCAGGATCCAGCCGCGCTGGGGTTCGACGGGCCCGCCGGTCCACAGCAGCGGGCCGACGTGCCCCTCGAGCGGTGGCTCGAAGGCGACGGCCTCCGCGGCGGCGGTGGTCGTCGGGCGGTTGAGCACGAGGCCGAAGGCCCCGTCGGTGGTGTGCTCGCACAGGAGCACGACGGTGCGGTCGAAATTCTCGTCCTGCATCTGCGGCATCGACAGGAGGAGGGTGGGCGCGAGGCTCGAGGATTCCGGTGACGCGCTCATGGATCGATTTTACATAACCGGGCGGATTCGCTTCCGGGCCCACGCGATGTGCGCGATCACGACGGGGTGCGCGAACGACGGGTCGGTGGCCGGGTCGCGGTCCTCGTGCAGGGCGGCTCGCGCGGCCGCGTCGCCGCTGGCGGCGATGGCGAGCGCCAGGTTGCGGCGCAGGCGCCAGACCTTCGTGCGGTACATGGGGCTGTGGCGGATCGACACCTGCAACGCATCGTCTGACGCCTGCCACAACTGTGCGAGCGTGGACTCGCGCCAGAGCGGACGCGCCACCCACACCGGGTCGTCGGTCATCGGCGCGCCGCTGTTCCACGGGCACACGTCCTGGCACAGGTCACAGCCGTAGACCTGCGATCCCACCCAGTCGCGCGCATGCGGCGCAATCCCCTCGTGCGATTCGATGGTGATGTAGGACAGGCAGCGCGTGGCATCCACGACGTAGGGCTCGACGATGGCCTGCGTGGGACAGACGTCGAGGCAACGCGTGCAGGTGCCGCAGCGGTCGGGCACGGGCGTGCCAGTCGGCAGGTCGAGCGTGGTCAGGATGACCGAGAGGAAGAGCCAGGATCCGAGGTCCTGATTGATCAGGCAGGTGTGCTTGCCAATCCACCCGAGCCCCGCGGCCGCCGCCAGGGCCTTCTCCTGCACCGGACCGGTGTCCACGTAGCCGACGGCCTCGAAGGGCGCGCCGGCGTGTTCCTTCAGCCAGCCAAGCAGCAGGTGCTGCCGACGCCCGAGGACCTCGTGATAGTCCTCGCCCCAGGCGTAGCGCGCGATGCGGGCCACCCCCGCCGTGTCGCGGGCCTGCGAGAGGGGCGCGTCGGTGTGGTAGAGGGTGCCCGTCACGATGGCCGACCTCGCGCCGGGCAGCACCTGCGTCGGGTCCAGTCGCGCCTCGACGCTGCGGGTGAGGTAGTGGAGATCGCCGGCATAGCCCTTCGCGACCCACGCACGCAGGTAGTCGAGGCGCGCCACGTCGGTCACCGGTGCGATGCCGCACAGGTCGAAGCCGAGCGTCAGCGCGTGGTCACGGAGGGAGTCAACGGAGAACACGGACGGCCTTCGTCATGCGGCCTTCGGCCTTCGAACTGCAGCGACTGCCGCCAATGTTGAAAATGCCGAGAATGCCGCGACATTGGCGGCATTCCCGGCATTCCCGGCATTCCGTCCGTCGTGCGTCAGCGAGTGGCGGCGGCGTCAGCCGCGCGCCACGAGCTGCCGCACGACGTACGGCAGGATGCCGCCGTGGCGGTACGCCGTGAGCTCCTCGGGCGTGTCGACGCGAACGCGCACGGCGAAGGTCTTCGTCGTGCCGTCCTCGGCGCGGGCCGTGATCGACAGTACGCCGCGCGGCGTGAGCGATGCGAGCGCGATGTCGAAGACCTCGCGGCCCGACAGGCCGAGACTGGCCGCGCTCTCGCCGTCCTTGAACTGCAGCGGCAGCACGCCCATGTTGACGAGGTTGCTGCGGTGGATGCGCTCGAAGCTCTCGGCGATCACCGCACGGACGCCGAGCAACCGCGTGCCCTTGGCCGCCCAGTCCCGCGACGACCCCGACCCGTACTCCTTGCCGGCGATGACCATCAGCGGCACACCGGCCTGCTGATACTGCATCGACGCGTCGTAGATGCTCATCTGCTCGTCACCGGGCAGGTAGAGCGTCACGCCGCCCTCGGTGCCGGGGGCGATCTGGTTGCGCAGGCGGATGTTGGCGAACGTGCCGCGCATCATCACCTCGTGATGGCCGCGGCGCGCCCCGTACTGGTTGAAGTCCTTCGGCTGCACGCCGTTGGCGATGAGGTACTTGCCCGCCGGACTGTCGGCCTTGATCGACCCGGCCGGCGAGATGTGGTCGGTCGTCACGCTGTCGCCGAGCAGCGCCAGCACGCGCGCCCCCGCCACGTCGGTGATGGGCGCCGGCTCGAGCTCCATCCCGTCGAAGTAGGGCGGGTTGGCGATGTAGGTCGAGTCCGCCTTCCAGGCGAAGCGGTCGCCCTCGGGGGCCGGCAGCTGCTGCCAGCGCTCGTCGCCCTTGAACACGTCCGCGTACCGGCGCTGGTACATCTCCGACTGCACGGCCGCCAGCATCGTCTGCTGGATCTCCTGCTGCGTCGGCCAGATGTCCTTGAGATAGACATCGGCGCCGTCGCGGCCCGTGCCGAGCGGCTCCTTCGTGATGTCGACCTTCAGGCTGCCCGCCAGCGCGTACGCCACGACCAGGGGCGGCGAGGCGAGGTAGTTGGCGCGCACCTGCGGCTGGATGCGGCCCTCGAAGTTGCGGTTGCCGCTGAGCACCGAGCAGACCACGAGGTCCTTCTCGTCGATCAGGGCCGAGACGTCGTCCGGGAGCGGTCCGCTGTTGCCGATGCAGGTGGTGCAGCCGTAGCCGACGAGGTTGAAGCCCAGCGCATCGAGGTAGGTGTTGAGGCCCGACTTCTCGTAGTACTCGGTGACGACCTGCGACCCGGGCGCGAGCGATGTCTTGACCCAGGGCTTGCTGGTGAGCCCCTTCTCCACCGCCTTCTTGGCGACGAGGCCGGCCGCAATCATCACGCTCGGGTTCGACGTGTTGGTGCAACTCGTGATCGCCGCCACGACCACGGCGCCGTGGTCGAACTCGCTGGCCCACACGGGGGCCTGCACGGCCACTGCCGCCGCCGCGCCACCGCCCGACCCCTTCTTCTTCGGCTCGGCGAGCATGGCGTCGAGTGACTTACCGAAGGACCCCTTGGCGTCCTTGAGCGGCACGCGGTCCTGCGGGCGACGCGGACCGGCCAGGCTCGGCTCTACCGTCGACAGGTCGAGCTCGATGGCGTTGGTGTACTCCGGATCGACGGTGTCCTCGGTCCGGTAGAGCCCCTGGGCCTTCGCGTAGGCCTCGACGAGGGCGACCTGCGCCTCGGAGCGGCCGGTGAGCCGCAGGAACTCGAGCGTCATGTCGTCGATCGGGAAGACGGCGATGGTCGAGCCGTACTCCGGCGACATGTTGCCGATGGTGGCGCGGTCGGCGATGGTCAGGTGGCTGAGACCATTGCCGTAGAACTCGACGAACTTGCCGACGACACCGTGCTTGCGCAGCCGCTCGGTGATCGTCAGCACGAGGTCGGTGGCGGTGATCCCCTCCTGCAGCTTGCCGGTCAGCTTGAAGCCGACCACATCGGGAATCAGCATCGACGAGGGCTGGCCGAGCATCGCGGCCTCGGCCTCGATGCCGCCGACGCCCCACCCCACCACGCCGAGGCCGTTGACCATCGTCGTGTGCGAGTCGGTGCCGAACAGCGTGTCGGGATAGGCGAACGTCTGGCCATCGACGTTCTCGCGGCAGACGACGCGCGCGAGGTATTCGACGTTGACCTGATGGACGATGCCGGTGCCCGGCGGCACCACGCGGAAGTTGGCCAGCGCGTTCTGGCCCCAGCGCAGGAACTCGTAGCGCTCGCCGTTGCGCTGGTACTCGAGTTCGACGTTGAGCGCGAAGCTGTTGGCGCCGCCGAAGTGGTCGACCTGCACCGAATGATCGATGACCAGCTCGACCGGCTGCATCGGGTTCACCCGCGAGGGGTCGCCGCCCAGCTTGACGACACCGTCGCGCATCGCGGCGAGGTCGACCACCGCCGGCACCCCGGTGAAGTCCTGCAGCAGCACCCGGGCCGGCATGAACGCAATCTCGCGCTCGGCGCCGCTCCGGACGTCCCACCCCGCCAGCGTCGCCACGTCGTCCTTCTTGACGAACGCGCTGTCCTCGCGCCGCAGCAGGTTCTCCAGCAGGATCCGCAGCGAGTACGGCAGCCTGGCCACCCCCGGGAACCCCGCGGCCTCAAGGGCCGGCAGGCTGTAGTAGTGCACGGTCTCACTGCCGACTGTCAGGGTACGTCGCGTCTTGAAGGAGTCGATGGACATCGGGGCGATCCTATCAAACGAACCCTGTCAAAGAAGAAAAGGGCGAAAAGCGCAAAAAGGGCAAAACGACAGAACCGAAGGGGGAAGGGCGAAGAAAGAAGGCGGAAGGTCGGAGACTTTGGCCTTTGGGTCTTTCCGTCCCTTGCCCTTCGGTGGTGTCGTTTTGCCCTGTTGGCCCTTTTTGCCCGTTCTTCTTTGTCAGGTCGACCTGCCTGGCTCACCCCTGTCGGCGCGCCAGGATCTGGTCGACGACGACGATGGTGACGACGACGAGGCCGACGATGAGGCGGTCGTAGAAGGTGGCGCCGGGGATCTGGGGCAGCGCGTTGCGCAGGACGCCGAAGATGAGGGTGCCGAGGACGGCGCCGACGACCGAGCCGCGGCCGCCGGACAGGCTCGCCCCGCCGACCACGGCCGAGGCGATGATGTCGAGCTCGTAGCCGGTCGCGAGGTCGGCCTTGCCCTGCCCCTGCCCGAGGATCAGGATCACGCCCGACAGCGAGGCGAGGACCGCCGAGACCAGGTAGACCATCGTCTTGATGCGGCCGACCTGGATGCCGGTGTAGCGGGCGGCGGTTTCGTTGCCGCCCACGGCGAACACGGCACGCCCGGCCTGCACGTGCCGCATGAACAGCTGGAAGACGACCGTCAGCAGGACCATGACGATCGGCGCAATCCAGTCCAGCGGCACGCCGAGCGGGGCCCAGTTCGGCGGAATGCGCGCCGAGACGTCGAAGAACCGCCCCTCGGTGACGATGTAGGCCAGCCCGCGCGTGATGCCCATCACGCCCAGGGTGGCGATGAAGGGGGGCAGGCGGACGAGCACCACCAGCGCCGCACTGAGACCACCGGCGAGGACGCCGACGCCGAGGCCGGCCAGAATCGAGGCCGGGAGCGACCACTGCGCCTCGAGGTACTGGTGACCGAGCACGACGGAGGTGAGCGCGATCACCGCGCCGGGCGCGAGGTCGACGCCGCCCGAGATGATGACCATCGAGGCGCCGACGGCCGCGATGCCGTAGATCGCCGAGTACTTGAGGATCAGCAGCCCGTTCTCGCCGTTGACGAACGGATGCCGGCCTCCGCCCTCGGGCCAGAGGTACCAGGCGAAGAAGGCGATCTCGGCCAGCAGGATGAACAGCGTGCTGAGTTCACGGGTCCGCCAGACGGCCTTCCAGGCGGCGCTCATGCCGCGTCGCTCTCGTCGGCGCGGGTGGCCAGGTGCATCACGTCTTCCTCGGAAGCCCCGCGCAGCAGCTCGCCCTGCACCCGGCCCTGCTTGAGGACCACGATGCGATCGGCGAGCGCGAGCAGCTCGGGCAGGTCACTGGACACGACGAGACAGCCCATCCCGAGGGCGGCCTCCTCGCGAATCAGGTGATGGATGTCGTGCTTGGCTCCCACGTCGACGCCCTTGGTGGGCTCGTCGAGGAGCAGGATGCGCGGGGCCGTGAGCAGCCACTTGGCCAGCACGACCTTCTGCTGGTTGCCGCCGCTGAGGCTGTCGGGCGGCACGTCGATGGACGCCGCCTTGATGCCCCAGCGCGTCAGCAGGGCCTCGCACTCGGCCCGTTCACGCCCGAGCGGCCGCACCCAGCCGTCACGCGCGGCTTCACGCCCGAGCAGCAGGTTCTCGCTGATGGGCAGGTTGAAGAAGAGGCCCTGCGACTGGCGCATCTCGGGCTGCAGCACCACGCCGCGTCGGATGGCGTCGGCCGGCGCCTGCGGCGCAAACGCCGCATCGTCGACGCGGATCGTGCCGGCGTCGGCGCGATAGAGGCCGAAGATGGTCTCGACCACTTCGGTCCGGCCGGCGCCGATCAGCCCGAACAGGCCGACGATCTCCCCTTCGTGGACCTGGAGATCGACGTCGCTGAAGTACGGCCGACGCGTCAGACCGCGCACGTCGAGACGCACGCGGTCGCCGACCTTGCCTTCGCCATGCCCGGTTTCGAGGTCGCGGCCGACCATGGCGCGCACGATGTCCTGCGGCGACTTGCCCTCGAGCGGCCAGGTGCCGACGTGCTGCCCGTCGCGGAGGACCGACACGGTCTTGCAGAGGCGAAACACCTCCGGCAGGCGGTGCGAGACGTAGATGAGCGTCACGCCGCGGCTGCGGAGCTGTTCGAGCACCGTGAACAGATGGTCCACCTCGGAGTCGGTCAGCGACGTGGTGGGTTCGTCGAGGATGAGGACCTCGCACTTGAACGCAAGCGCCCGGGCCACCTGCAGCAGCTGCTGCTGGGCGGCGCTCAGGTGGGCCACGGTCGTGGAGGGATCGATGTGCAGGTGGAGATGCGCCAGCAGCGCCGCAGCCCGCTCGTGCATGGCGCGGCGATCGACGAACCAGCCGCGCCGCACCTCATGGCCAGCGAAGATGTTCTCCGCGACGTCGAGATTGGGGAACAGCAGGGTTTCCTGATGGACCAGGCCGATGCCGGCGGCCAGCGCCGCGCGCGGATCCGCGAGGTCGACCGGGCTGCCGTTGCGCAGCAGGCGTCCGCCGTCGGGCCGGTGGATGCCGGCCGCAATCTTCATGAGGGTGCTCTTGCCGGCGCCGTTCTCGCCCATCAGAGCGTGGGCATCGCCGGCGGCGACCGACAGGCTGACGCCACGCAGGGCCTTCACGCCGCCGAAGGCCTTGCTCACGTCCTCGAACGCCAGTGCACTCATCTGGTCGGGCCTATTGGCCCCGTTCGAGCTTGTTCCACTCGGCGAGGTAGGCGTCCACGTTGGCGCGATTGACGACGTCGACGCCGGAGTCGATCACCTTCTCGGTGGGCATCCGGCCGGCCGTGATCTCGGACAGCAGGCGGACGGCTTCGCTGCCCCAGCCGAAGTACTTCTGTCCGACGAGCGTGTGGACCTTGCCGGCCTTGAGCAGTTCGGGCGCCGGCGGAATCGTGTCGAAGCTGAAGACGCGGGTCCGGGCGGTGTCGACGGGCTCGAGCGCGTTGCGGGTCATGATCGGCCAGCCGCCCACCGAAATCCAGGCATCCAGGTCGGGATACCGGTTGGTGGCCGTCGCGATGATCTCGCCGGCGCGGACGATGTCCTCCTTGACGTCGAAGGTCTCGACCACGGTGATGCCGGGCTGCTGCTTCAGGATGTCGTTGACGCCGTCGAGCCGGCGCTGCAGGTTGTAGCTGCCGAGGCTCGTCATGAGGGCGACCTTGCCCTTGTTGCCGAGCGCCGTCAGCGCCTCGGTGGCGAGGCGCTGGCCGGCCTTGAAGTCGTCGACGCCGTAGTAGGCCATCCGCTGCGAGGTCGGCGCATCGGCGTCCCACGTGATGACCGGGATGCCGGCCGCGATGGCCTTGTCGATCACCGGCGCCAGGAAGTCGCCGTTGGTGCACGAGATGGCGATGCCGTCGACGCGCTGCGAGATGAACGACTCGAGCACTTCCTTCTGGCGCAGCTGATCGGCCGACTCGGGGGCGCGCCAGATGACCTCGATGTTGCCCAGTTCCTTGGCCTTGCGCTCCGCGCCGATGCGGGCGTAGTTGAAGACCGGGATGTCGAGCGCCTTGGGGATGATGGCGAAGCGCAGCGTCTTCTTGGCAGCCGGATCCGGGGCGGAACCGCCGCCGCAGGCCGCCGTGAGCACGCCGAGGCACAGGATGAGCGCGAGTCGTCGCATGGGCAATCTCGGCCAGACCTCCGTGTCACGCCGACAGGCGCGAGCGAACCACCACGGATTCCAGCGTGCGCGGATTGTATAGCAAAGGGTCGGCCGGCCGGACAGTGCGGTACGCTGTCGGCCGTGACTCGCCGCGACTTCCTCGCCTCCTCCGCTCCCGCGGTCGCGCTGACCCTCGCCGGCAGCACGGGCGCCACGGCCCAACCCGGGGGCGCCGCCCGTCAACTGTACGAGTTGCGTCGCTACCGCATCCGTGTCGGCCACATGCGCGACACGACGCGCGCGTATCTGAAGGATGCGCTGCTGCCAGCACTCGGGCGCCTCGGCCTCGGACCGATCGGCATGTTCGACGTGACGACGGGCGAGCCGCCGACCGCCGTGGTGCTGATTCCGCACCCCTCGGCAGACTCGGCCGTGACCGTCGGCCGCCGGCTCGCCGCCGACGCGGCCTACGTCAAGGCCGCCGAGCCGTTCTACAACGCCCCAGCCGACCGTCCGGCGTTCGATCGTGTCGAGAGCTCCCTGCTGGTCGCCTTCGAGGGGATGCCACAGTTGCAGGCACCCGACACCACCAAGCCGCGCATCTTCGAACTGCGCCGCTACGAGGGCCCGAGCGAGGCCGCCAGCCTGAAGAAGATCGAGATGTTCGATACGGGCGGCGAACTGGCCATCTTCAGGAAGGTGGGCTTCCGGCCGGTGTTCTTCGGCCAGGCCCTCTACGGCGTGCGCCTGCCGCAGTTCGAGTACATGCTGACCTACGCGAGCATGGCCGAGCGCGAGACCCAGTGGACGGCCTTCCGTAACGATCCGGACTGGAAGGTGCTGTCGCAAAAGGAGGAGTACCGCGACGCCGCCATCATGTCGGGCGCCACCTCCACCTACCTGGCGCCGCAGCCGTGGTCGCAGCTCTGAGCGACGGGCGCTGACGCGCCCGTCGCTCAGAGCAATTCAGAATTCAAAGTTCAGAATGAAGCGCAGCTCGGGCAACGCCATGCTCCGCGGCAGGGCAGGTCGCGGCAGCTCGGGGCACCGCCACGCTCCGGCAATTCAGAATTCACATTCAGAATGAAGCGCAGCTCGGAGCAGTGCCAGGCTCCGTGGGAGGCCGGCGAACGCCGACTTGCGCACCCGTGACGGTGGTGTTCCCGTGAGTGGCGATGCTGGCCCCGCGCTTCATTGTGAACGTTGAATTTTGAATTGCTCCTACGCCTGCTTGGCCCGCCGGGCCCGATCGGCCGCCACGGCGAGGACGATGATGATGCCGATGATGATCTCCTGCACGTAGTTCGGCCAGCCCATCTGCTGGGATCCGTTGCGCAG
>NZ_JALHPM010000135.1:0-18494 GCF_022842525.1 Luteitalea sp. | reverse complement strand
TGCATCCGGCGGTTCTACGCCACCGTTTTGCCCGGCGCAAGGCCGGCGAGCAGGCCGCTCACCCGCCGAGTGGCCCGCGCAGCCGGCCCGAGCTGCCCACGCTATTCCCGGAAGGACCAGAATTCAGAATCCACAATGAAGCGCGCAGCGGGCAACGCCACTGCGGTCAGCGCCTTGGCGTGAGGAAGCGGATCCAGCCGACTACGACGCACGCAGCGACGGCCACGAATAGGACAACAAAACAGGCCGCGAGGTACCTGGTGGGCCACGTGGCCGGCCACAGCATGAATGCCGCGAAGAAGAGCATCACGGCGGCACCGGCGGTGGCCTGCACCAGCCGGAACGATCGCTCCGGTATTCGCGCGACCCTGTCGACCGTCAGCTCGACTACGCCGACCAGTGTGTCGATTACTGGCATGGGCATCGGTCCTGTGTCAGCGAGACGCACCCCGGATGAATGGCGGAGTGTGCCCCGCGCTACATTCTGAATTCTGAATTCTGAATTGCTCTTTGCCCGGCTTCGACGTCCACGCGCGACAGGATCAGCGCGCCGATGATGAAGTAGGCGATCACCGACAGGATCGCGCCGCGGCTCGAGCCGGTCATGGCGATCGCCGCCGCGAAGGTGAGCGGGCCGAGGATGCCCGCCGTCCGCTCGGTGACGGCGAAGAAGCCGAAGAACTCCGACGACCGCTCGCGCGGAATCATGCTGGCAAACAGCGATCGTGACAGCGCCTGGCTGCCGCCCTGCACCGTGCCGACCAGGAGGGCCAGCAGGTAGAAGTGCACGGCCGTCTGCATGTAGTAACCGAGGATGCTGATGCCGGTGTAGACCGCGAGCGCGAGGAAGATGGCCCGCTTGGCGCCGATGCGGCTCGCCAGCCAGCCGAAGATGAAGGCGAACGGCACGCCGACGAACTGCACCAGCAGCAGCGCCGCAATCAGGTGTTCCTGCGCGATGCCGAGCTGCGCGCCATACAGCGACGCCATGCGGATGATGGTGCCGATGCCGTCGTTGTAGATCAGGAACGCCAGCAGCATCAGGAACGCCTGACGGTACGTGCGCAGGTGTGTGAACGTGTGGCGCAGATCCGCCAGCGCATGACGCGTGGCCTCGCCGATGGAATCGCGCCCGCCGCCCGCCAGCGCCGGCTCCGGCACGCGGCGCATCAACGGGATCGAGAACACGAACCACCACACGCCGACACTGAAGAACGCCAGGCGTGTCGCTACGCCGGCGTCTGGCAGGCCGAACAGCGCTGGCTGCAGAATCCACGCGAGGTTGACCAGCAGGAGTAATCCGCCGCCGAGGTAGCCCAGCGCGAAGCCGGACGATGACACCGTGTCGAGTTCGTGCGGCGCGGCGATGTGCGGCAGCAGCGAGTCGTAGAACGCAATCGACCCGCTGACGGCGATGTTGGCGACCATGAACAGCCCGATCGCCAGCGCCCAGTCCCCCTCCCCGATCATCGCCATCGCCATCGTCGCGATCACACCGATGACCATGAAGATGAAGAGGAAGCGCTTCTTCCAGGGGCGATGGTCGGCAATGGCCCCGAGCACGGGGGCCATCACCGCGCCGATGGCCAACGCGATGGTCGTCCCCATGCTGAAGTTGAACGCGGCGGTCTCCGGCGACAGGCCCTTCGCCGCGACGTTGTTGAAGTAGATCGGGAACACCGCCGCGACGATGGTCGTCAGGAAGGCGGAGTTGGCCCAGTCGTAGAAGGCCCAGGCGCGCAGTTCCGGTCGACCGAGGCCGAGCCGGGCCAGCCAGCCGGGTCGCGCGTCGACGGTCACTCCGGCGGCACTCATCGCGGCACCCCGCCCCCACTCGGCGGCTGCGTGCCGGGCGTCGCGGCAGGCGTCAGTGGCACGGCCGTGGACGGCGTCGCCGACGGCAGCGGCATCGTCGTCATCGGCGAGAGCGGCGCCGGCGCCTCCTGCGACTCGTTGACCGCGATCGGCAGCATCACCACGTGCTGGGTCATCCAGGTGGTGTTGGGCGTCTGCAACCAGCGCGGCAGGCGTGTGCCCGGCTCGGCCTGCGGCACCGTGAGGCGCGAGACCCACACCTCGGTGGCGGCCAGTCGATCGGCCTGGCTCGCCGACACCGTGGCGCGCCAGATCAGGCCTTCCGCGGGCACCGACGTGTGCCACGCCTGCCAGCGACCGCCGCGCGTGCGACCGACGAGGGTCGATCGGGTCGGCACGATCGACTCGGGCAGCACGATCCCGACCGTCGACCACTCGGTGGAGAGCGGCGTGATGGTGACCTCGATGTCGGCATCGCCCGGGCGCCGGATCACCGAGGCCGTCACGCGTCCGGGCGCGTCCGTGGCGGGCATCGGCACGACACCGCGGAACAGATGCGCCTTCGGGTGCAGCTCGGTGAACGTCCCCGTGCCGGTGGCGGGCTGCCATGCGACATTGGCCGGCGCGCCGGCCCCGATGTCCACGCCCGGCTCGTTGCTCGAGAGATCCCAGTGGGCCTTGCCGCGGACGCGGTCCTCGAGGAACAGCACCGAGCGCTGCTGCGGACGTTCGGCCGTGTACGCTGCCGCCGCCCACGCGAAGAGGCCGGTGCCCACCAGGGCGAGCATCAGCGTGCCCGCCGCCACCCCGTGCCCGAGGCGCCACCGCCCGCGGCCGACCAGCACCGCCAGCATCGGCGGCCACAACAGGATGCCCGCGAAGAAGAACACGGCGGGGTACACCCACGTCGGCGTCACGATCGGCAGCCGCCCGAGCAGCGTGACGACGAAGGGCAGCAGCGCGATCAGGTCGGGCACCCACAGCACCCAGGTCACCAGCACCACGCCCGCGCTCGCCACCCGCATCGGCCACGTCCCCGTGAACAGCAACGACGGCATCACGAGCAGGACGACGGCGGCCAGTGGCAGCGAGACGGTGTACGACGCGGCAGGCGCGTAGAGCAGCGCCAGCACGAGCAAAGCGATCCACACGGGTAGGGCGGCGAACCACACCCCCACCGGCGTGCCGTCCGGCTTCAGGCCCGGTGGCACGATGGCCGCGATCCGGCGCACGAGCCAGCTCACCGTCACCACCATCACGGTCATGAACGCGAACAGCCGCCACGGCGCCGCGAACCACGGGTGCAGTTCGGCGCGTCCGGTGCGCACGAGCCACACGCCCGCGACCAGGGCCCCGAGCACCGCGCCCGCGGCAATCACCGCCCAGGCCACCGTCGTCAGCACCCGGCCCAGGCCGGTGGTGCGCAGCAGTCGGCGCACCATCACGAGCCACGACGCGACGCCGAGCACCACCACCAGCCAGCCCGCGACGACGCCGTTGCGCAGCGACCACACGAAGGCCTCGCGATCGAGCAGCGACACGTACATGGCGGGTGACGGGTCCGCATCGAGTGACGGGCGCGTCTCGAGCCCATCGACGACGTCGAGCACGACGTGGCCGGCCTGCGCCAGCACCCGATTCGTCACGCGGTCGGCGCGGTCGCGATCCGTGTGGTACGTGTAGCCGTCTCCGGCTGCGGCGAAGTTGATCCCCGACACCCCCGGCATCGTCTTGAGCACGGAGAAGTCGGTGTCGTTCGGGAGGGCGTCGTAGATTGACTGCATGTACGAGCCGCCGCGCGGCCGCGACGATGCGCCCCAGGCGCGCAGGGCCGGACTGGTGCCGGGGCCGGTCTCGAACAGCACGAACGGCCCATCGGTGCCGATGGCCTCGAGGTTGATGAAGGTCTTCAGGCGGGCGCGCACTTCAGGGTCCTGCATCAGCGCGCGGGCGCCCATCAGCCCGTGTTCCTCGCCGTCGGTGATGAGCAGCATCAGCGAGTAGCGCGGCGACGTCCGCGCTCCGAGCACCCGTGCCGCCTCCAGCACCACCGCCGTGCCGAGCGCATCGTCTCCGGCACCGGGGCCCCAGGCGACCGAATCGTAGTGCGACACCAGGCCGATGGCTTCGCGCTGCTGGCCGGGCTTGATGGCGATGAGGTTGGCCACGCGCGTGGTGACGCCCGCCTCGCGCCACTCGGCGTCCGTCTCCTGGACGCGCACTTCGTAGCCGTAGAGCTGCAGAGTCTCGATCAGGTAGGCGCGTGCCTTCTCGTTGGCGGGGGTGCCGGTCCAGCGGCTGCCCGAGGCAGTGAGCCGCTCGACGTGGGCGCGGGCGTTCTGGACGTTGAAGCGATCCGCGCGTCCGCAGCCGGCGGCGAGCAGGCCGACGAGCGCGATCAGCGTGACGGGACGGCGCCACGAGGGCTGGGGCATGCGGGGGAGCGTAGCAAAGAAGAATGCTGGGATGCGGGAATGCTGAAATGTCGGGGGCCCGAGGCTCAGGGCTCAGAAGGTTGAAGAGGGAAGGAAGAAGACAGAGGTACTCCGGAGCGCCTGTCAGGCAATGACCACGAGGTGGCGTGACTCGGCTGCCGGCACCGGTGCTCCCGGCAACGGCAAAAGTCCTGCCGCCACGGTGCGCTGTGCATGGCGCGAGGTCGCGTGCGCCGCTCCAGGAATGTCCACGGAGAGGCGACTTTAGGTGTCCTCATGGGGGCGAGACATGTGCGCGAGCTGCATCGGCCGAGAGACGACACCTCAACCCCCGAATGGCTCAGTTGGAGCTGATTTTGCATCTCTCCGTGGCACTCGCCCTGTTGCTCGTTGCCCCGGGACTCCACGCCGTCCGCTACGCCTGCGTCGCGCCGGCCTCTCGCTGAGGTCACCATGTCCGCACGTCTCCGCGCCTTCGCTGGCGCCCCGCTCGCGCTGGTCGTCACCCTCCTCACGGCCGCCCCCGCGCACGCGTCGGCGATCTACGCCTACACGGGCAATCCGTTCACGTCAGTGGGGCTCGCTGGCCCCACGGCACCGGCCGACCCCTACACCACGGCCGACCGCGTGACCGGCTTCATCGAACTGGCCAGCCCGCTCCCGGCGGGCCTGAGCCCCCTCACGCCACTGGCGCCCGTGGCGTTCAGCTTCTTCGACGGCGTCAACACCATCACCGAGGCCAATGCGACGTTCGCGAGCTTCGAGGTGGAGACCAACAACGTCGGGGCCATCGTCAACTGGCTCGTGAGGGTCTCGGCCAACGCGGCCGTGGTCGGTGGTGGGACGCGGCAGAGCATCTTGACGTACAACTCCGTCGCGTTGGTCCAGGACGGTGCGCTGGACGGACGGTGCGGACCCGATTCGTTGGTGGGAGGCTGCGCCCTCTACGGCGACCCGTCCTACAGCCAGACAGCCAGCAACGCCGGTGCACCAGGCGTCTGGGCACTGCGAACGTCCGTGCCCGAGCCCTCGTCGATGCTGCTGATCGGCGTCGCCCTCGCGGGCGTCGCCGCGCGTCGCCGCGCCACCCGCGCGCACTGACGACGGCCATTCAGACCATGCCGTCGATGCCGACAGGCGTCGACGGCCGCTAGGGTCACCGGGTCGGGCACTTCATGTCGGCCTTGCCCGGGCGCGGTCGCTGGCGCCCCGGAAGGGGCTGCGCCGTCTCGCGGTCGAACTCATCCGGCGTACGACACGCGGGCATCGCGTCATCGGTCTCGCGCCGCCACACGTCCAGTCGCTCCCGCAGGTCCGCCAGCGTGGCGGCATGACGCGGGTCCGTTGCCAGGTTGTCGATCTCCTGCGGGTCGGTGACGACGTCGTACAGCTCCTCGGCAGGACGCGGCTGCACGAAGATGCGCGCCTGCAGGGGCGTCAACCTGCCGTCCTTGCGCAACCGGCGCATCGCCTCCATCGTCGTACTGCGCCCGGCGTCGGCGGAGGGCGTGCCCGCCAGGTCCGCATAGTCGTTGCGGATGTACTTGAACCGCTCGGTGCGCACGGCGCGCACGCGATCCTCGTAGTCGTGCCAGTTCTTCTCGGCGAACACGTCGGTGCGCGTCCTGGCTGCCGGGTCGGTGAGCATGGGCACGAAGCTCCGGCCCTGCACGGTCGGCGGAATCGGCACGCCAGCCAGTTGCAGGATCGTCGGCGCGAGATCGACGCTGCTCACCAGGCCATCGGCGACGAGGCCGCGCCCGATGGCCTTCGGCCAACGCGCAAGCAACGGCGTACGAATCCCCGTCTCGTACATCGTGGTCTTGGCACCAGGGAAGGGCCTGCCGTTGTCGCTGATGAACAGGATCAGCGTGTCGTCGGCCACGCCCTGTCGTTCGAGTTCGTCGATCACCTTGCCGACGTTGTCGTCCAGCCGCGAGATCTCGTCGTAGTACAACGCCAGTTCCTGCCGCACCTCCGGCGCATCGGGCAGGTGCGGCGGCACGATCACGTCAGCCGGCCGGTGCGGTTGCGGGATGCTCTTCTCGGCGTAGTCACGATGCGGGTCGAGCGCGGCGAGCCACAGGAAGAACGGCCGGTCCTTCGGGCGCTGCCGCAGCAGCGGCAGCCAGCCCGCCGCGCCGCTGTCGTCGTCGGCCAGCATCTTGCCCGTCTTCGGATCGGTCTGGAACCCCGCCTCGCCAGGGTCGTCCACGACGTCGAAGCGATTCTTGATCGCCTCGCCCATGTGCCACTTGCCGGAAGCGCCCGTCCAGTACCCGGCCGCCTTCAGCTTCTCGACGAAGGTCACCTGCGCCGCCGGCAGCGGCCAGTGCAACTGCTCCGCATCGGTGGTGTGCGGGTACCGTCCGGTGATCATGCTCGCCCGGCTCGGGCTGCACGACGAGATCGTCACGAACGCCCGCGTGAACCGCATCCCCTCGCGCGCGAGCCGGTCGATGCTGGGCGTGCCGACCTTCGGGTTGCCATACGTGCCGGTGTCGTCCCACGCGAGGTCGTCGGCGATGACCAGCACGACATTGGGGCGGTGTGCCGGCTGCGCCTGCACCGGTGCCACGACGTGCAGCAGGACGACGAGGCAGCACCAGAGACGAGCTCGGGTGCTGCGCCAGGTGCGAGTGGCTGGGTCGGGCGCGGTCTCCGACCGCGCCGTTGTCCCGGCGCACACGACGAGAAGGCGAACGAGCGCGCGGCGCTGCAGATACATGGATGCCGGGAAGCCTACCAGCCTCCGGCCCCGCCGCAATGCCCTTGATGAGCTGACTCTAGCAGGCGCAGATGCGGACGGCCCGGCGATCTACACCTACAACGGCGAGCGTACCAGCCGCGGCGTGCTGTCGAGAAACCTCGACGACACGACATCGAATGGTTCGGTTGGCGACGAATCTGCGTTTCCTCAAGCGCACCCTTGTGATCGTTGCACCCGGGCTTCCACGCCGTCCGCCACGCCTGCGTCGCGACGGTCTCTCTGAGGTCACCATGTCCGCACGTCTCGTCGCCTTCGCTGCTGTCCCCCTCGCGCTCGTCGTCAGCCTGCTCACGGCCGCTCCGGCGCACGCGTCGGCGATTTATGCGTACCAGGGCAACCTGTTCACGTCCCTGACGATTGACATCAACGGCCCCGGCCCGGTCGACTTCTATGCGTTTACCGACCGCGTGACTGGCTTCATGGAACTCGCCAGCCCGCTCGCGGCGGACCTGAACTCCCTCACCACCCTGGCGCCCGTCGCATTCAGCTTCTCCGACGGCGTCAACACCATCACCCATGCCACCGCAACGGTCTCGAGCTTCGCTGTGGTGACCAACGACGTCGGGGCCATCGTCCAGTGGTACGTGTTCGTCTCCGCCTTCGCGCCTGCGGACGGTGGCGGGACGGTAAGGAACATCAGCACGTCCAGCAACGTCTCGCTCCAGGTCCAGGATGGTGTGCTGGACCGGCTGTGCGGCCCCACCTCGACGTCGCAAGGCTGCGTCCTCGGCGGCACCCCGTACTACACGCAGACCGCCGGCAACGCGGATGCGCCAGGCGCCTGGACACTCCGAACGCCGGTGCCCGAGCCCTCGTCGATGCTGCTGATCGGCGTCGCCCTCGCCGGGTTCGCCGCGCGCCGCCGCGTCCGCCGGTAGACGGGTGACCGTCGCGCGCCGAGAGAGGTGTAGCCGTCGGGCATGACTGCCGGACACGTCCGGCAGCTACACCGGCAGCCTGAGGGCCAGCCGACCCGTGTAGATGGCCATCCCCACCACGGCGTCGACGCCCATCGCGTCGAGCTGGTCGATCTCCTCCTGCGTGGTGATGCCACCTGCCGCGACGACGCGGCGGGTGGTCGCCTCGCGGACGGCGCGCACGGCATCCATGGGGATGCCCTGCATCAGACCTTCCGTGTCGACGTTGGTGTAGAGGAACTCGTCGCAGAACGGCTCGAGCGCCTGCGCGGCCTCGACGGCCGTGACCGTCGTCTGCTCTTGCCAGCCCCGGATCGTGACGACGCCCTGCGAGCTGTCCACGGCGGCGATCACGTGCTCGCGGCCCACGGCGTCGGCCAGCCGCGCCGCGAACTCCAGGTCCATCTGCCCGTCCTTGAAGAGTGCCGACGACACGATCACGTGCGTGGCGCCGAGCGACAGCACGTGCTGCGCGCGCTCGATCGAGCGGATGCCGCCGCCGACGCGGCAGGCCTTCTCGGCGCAGATCTTCTGCATCAGCGGCTCGTTGGCGCCGCGCTCCATGGCGGCGTCGAGGTCGATCAGCTGCACCTTGGGAAACGGGCGGAACTTGTCCACCCAGGATTGCCAGTCGTCGGTGGCCAGCGCGAGGCGCTTGCCCTGGACCAGTTGCACCACCTGGCCGTCGCGGAGATCGATAGCGGGAATCAGCATCGGGAATCGGGAATCGCGGATCGAATGGATTGGGGAGGGCCGGCTATCCCAGCCGGCCGTCTGCGCAGACAGCGAGACGTCGGCAGTGTGCTGCGTGAGTCCTGAGCCGTGAGCCTGCCTTGTTGAGCCTCCAGCCCAGAGCCCAGAGCCTATCTGAGTCTGACGGGAATGCCCTGCGCGTCGAGGTGCGCCTTGAGCTCGCTGACGGCGTGCTCGCTGAAGTGGAACACCGAGGCGGCCAGCGCTGCGTCGGCGCAGCCTTCGGTGAAGACGTCGACGAAATGGCCGAACGTGCCGGCGCCGCCCGAGGCGATCACGGGGATGCTCACGGCCTGCGACACGGCGGCGGTCATCGGCAGGTCGAAGCCGCTGCGCGTGCCGTCCTTGTCGATCGACGTGAGCAGGATCTCGCCGGCGCCGCGATCGGCCGCCTCGCGGGCCCACTCGACGGCATCGCGGCCCGTGGGCGTCGATCCGCTGCGCACGTACACACCGAACCGATCGCCCTCGAGCGTCGCGTCGATCGCGACCACGACCGCCTGTGATCCGTAGCGACGCGCGAGCGCAGTGATCAGCGCCGGGTTCGCGACCGCGGCACTGTTGATGCTGACCTTGTCTGCACCCGCCTCGACGGCCGCGGCCGCATCCTCCTCGGACGCGATGCCGCCGCCCACCGCCAGCGGGATGAACAGCTCCTTCGCGACGGTGGCGACCGTGCGGGCCATCGTCCGCCGCTTCTCGAGCGTCGCGGTGACGTCCAGGATCACGAGCTCGTCGATGCCTTCGACGTTGTAGCGCTTCGCGAGCTCGGCCGGGTCGCCCGCGTTGCGCAACCCCTCGAAGTTGACGCCCTTGACCACCTGCCCGTCGCGCACGTCGAGGCACGCGATGATTCGTTTGGACAGCATCAGCGCACCCCTCGGCCTTCGTCGTTCGGTCGGCCTTCGGAGGACCCGGCTGCCCGGTGCCCGGCGCCCGATGCCCGCTCCAGAGCCACGTCGAGAAAGTTCTTCAACAGGCGCAGCCCCGTCTCGCCGCTCTTCTCGGGATGGAACTGCGCCCCGAACACCAGCCCTCGTTCGACGACACTGGCAAACGGCACGCCGTGCTCGGTGGTGGCGACGGTGGCGTCGCTGTCGGGAGCGACGTACGAGTGCGTGAAGTAGGCCTGCGCCTCGTCCTCGATGCCCGCAAGCAGCCGCGACGGTCGTCCGGTCTGCTTCAGGGCGTTCCACCCGACATGCGGCACCTTCAACGAACCGGGCACCGGGTTCCGCGTACCGGTCACCGGGTCCGACGATGGGTAGGGCCGGGTCTCCGACCCGGCCGCGTCCTCCGATGCAGCAGACGGCCGGTTCGGAGACCCGGCCCTACCCGAATCGGCCGAGGGATCCAGCTTCACGCATCGCCCCGGCAGCACGCCCAGCCCAGGCACGTCCCGCGCCTCCTCGCTGCCTTCGAACAGCCATTGCTGGCCGAGGCAGATGCCGAGCAGCGGCACGCCGGCGTCGAGGCGGGCGCGGATGGCCTGGTGCCAGCGGGCATCGAGCGCTGCCGTGGCTTCGAAGTGGCCGACGCCGGGCACGATGATCGCGTCGGCGCCCTCGAGATCGGCCGGCGCCTCCGGCGTCAGGATCTCGGCGCCGAGCGCCGCGAGCGCCTTGCGCACCGACGTCAGGTTGCCGGCCTTGTAGTCGATCAGGGCGACGATCACAGCAGGCCCTTCGTGCTCGGCAGCATGCGCGCGAGCTGCTTGTCCTTCGCGCACGCCACGCGCATGGCCCGCGCAAACGCCTTGAACACGGCCTCGATCCGGTGGTGGCTCGACCGGCCGTACATCACCTTGACGTGCACGTTGGCCCGCGCCCCCTGGGCGAAGCCCTCGAAGAAGTCGTGCAGCAGTTCCACCTGCAGGTCGCCGACCAGACGCACCCGTACGCCCAGGTCGACCACCGCGTGCGGCCGGCCGCTCAGGTCGATGGCGGCGATCGCCAGCGTCTCGTCCATCGGCATGAGGAAGTAGCCGGCACGGTTGATGCCGACCTTGGTGCCGAGCGCCTGCGTGAACGCCTCGCCGAGGGCGATGCCGACGTCCTCCACCGTGTGATGCTGGTCGACGTCGAGGTCGCCATCGGCCTTCAGCTTGAGGTCGAAGGCGCCGTGGCGCGTGAACAGCTCCAGCATGTGGTCGAAGAACCGGATGCCGGTGGCCACCTCGTAGCGGCCCTTGCCCTCGATGCCGAGCGTGATGTCGATCTTGGTCTCGCGGGTGTGCCGCGCGATCACGCCTTTGCGCACAGGATCTCCTCCATGGCCTCGATGCACGCCCGGGTGTGGGCGACGATGCCGGTCGTCACGCGCACGCAGCCCTGGCAGCCGGGCTGCCGGTCGCGATCGCGGATGTAGATGTGGCGCGCCTCGAGCCCCTCGAGCAGCGCCTGTCGCCGCTCGCCAGCCCGCACCAGCACGAAGTTGGCGTCGCTGCGCACGTACGTCAGTCCCCAGCGGTCGCACGCCGCGTACAGCAGGCGCTTCGACTCGGCGACCTCCGCGCGATAGGCGTCCATGTAGGCCTGGTCGGCCAGCGCCGCTTCGAGTGCCGCGACCACGAACACGTTCAGGCTGTACGGCGGCAGCATGCGACGCAGCCGCGCGATCACGTCCTCGCGCGCCACCAGTGCCCCGACACGCATGCCGGCCAGTCCGTACGCCTTCGCGAACGTGCGGCCGATGACCACATTGGGGTACGTGTCGAGGTGGGGGATGACGCTCTCGCCGCCGAACTCGACATAGGCCTCGTCGAGCAGCAGCACCGCGCCCGCGGGCAGCAGCGACGCCAGCCACGCGATCTCCTCCATCGTCAGCGACACGCCGCTCGGGTTGCCGGGGCTGGCGACGAACAGGGCCCCGGTGCGCGGCGTCACCGCGGCGGCGATGGCGGCGCGATCCAGCGCGAGATCCGGTCCGGGCATCACGCGCACCACCGTGCCGCCGACGGCCTCGACCGCATCCGCGTACATCCCGAACGCCGGCTCGAGAATCACGGCGTCTGACGATGACGGCCGGCTCGGAGAGCCGGCCCTACCCCGCAGCTGCGCCATCGCGACGGCGAAGATGCCCTCGTCGAGGCCGTTGGTGAGCAGGACGCGCGACGACGGCACGGCGAGGTGGTTGGCGACGGCCTGCGTCACCCGGGTGTAGTCGGGGTACTTCGCGATCGTCTCGCGCGTCACGGCCGCGATCGCCGTCGTCACCGCCGGCGAACAGCCGCCGGTGTGTTCGTTGAGGTGCAGGCGCAGCGCGTCGGCGGGGGCGTCGGCGCGGTCGTACTCGTAGGTGTTGGGCGTGCTGCTCATCGCCTGGCCCGACGAGAGGGTGAGGCTGACGGCCGGCTCGGAGAGCCGGCCCTACCCGCAGTCGTAGCCGTCGAGCTTGCTCGACGGTCAGTGATCTTCGACGTGGCCCGCGCCGCCTTCGACGTGGCCCGTCCCACCTTCGGCGCCACGCCCAACCGCGCGCGGATGGACGCCGCGTGCAGGCGCAGTCCCTCGGCATCGGCCAGGGTCGCCGCGGTCGGCCCGACCAGGGCGATGCCCTGCCGGGTGAGCTGCTGCACGCTCGACACGCGCACGAAGTCCCAGGCGTGCAACCCGCCGCGGAAGCGCGCGGCGCCGCTCGTGGGCAGCACGTGGTTCGATCCGATGGCGTAGTCGCCGGCCGCCTGTGCCGTCCACTCGCCGACGAACACCGACCCGGCCACCGGGATCATCGCGCCAATCGCCGCCGTCTCCACCACGAGGTGCTCCGGCGCGATGCGGTTGGCCAGCGCCGCCGCGTCCTCGATCGTCTTTGTCACCACGATGGCGCCGTTGCGCGCCAACGCGGCGTGGGCCGGGCTGTCGGTGGCGTTCGCGCCGGCGAGCTGCGCCTCGACCGCGCGCGCCACCTGCGTCGCCAGTCGTCGCGACGGCGTCAGGAACAGCGCCCGCGCGTCGACGTCGTGCTCGGCCTGGGCCAGCAGGTCCGCGGCAATCCACTGGGGGTTGCCAGCGGCGGCGACGACGACGATCTCGCTCGGTCCGGCAAAGAAATCGATGGCGCAGTCGCGCGAGACGAGTGCCTTCGCCAGCGCCACGTAGGCGTTGCCCGGGCCGACGATCTTGTCGACGCGCGGCACGCTCTTCGTGCCGTACGCCATGGCCGCGATGGCCTGCGCGCCTCCCAGCTGGAACACGCGATCGACGCCAGCCTCGATCGCCGCGGCCAGCACCGACGCATCGGGCCGCGGGCAGCACACGATCACCTCGCGCACGCCGGCGGCGCGCGCCGTCACCGCGGCCATCAGCAGCGACGACGGCAGCGGATAGCGGCCGCCCGGCACGTAGCACCCGACCCGCTCGAGCGGCACCACGCGCTGCGACACCTTCACGCCTGGCGCCACCTGCGTGGTCCACGAGGGCGGCACCTGCGCCTTCGCCACCATCCGGATGTGCTTCGCCGCGGCGCGAATGGCGCGACGCACGGCGGGCGGGCAGTCCTCGGCGCCCCCGTAGATCTCGGCCGGTGACAGCTCGACCGGACCGTCGAGCGCATCGAACTGCCGCGCGTACTCGACCAGCGCGCGATCGCCGCGGGCGCGCACGCCGGCGATGATCTCCTTCACGGCCGGCTCGATCCGGCCGTGGTCGTCCGGGGTGCGATCCAGCAGACGACGGAGCGCCTTCGTGTCGGTGGACTCCAGTATCGGCAGCATGCTCACATCACGATCTTGTTGAGGGGGTACTCGACGATGCCCTCCGCGCCGGCGGCCTTGAGCCGCGGGATCAGGTCGCGCACCGTCCGCTCCTCGATGATGGTGTTGACGGCCACCCACTCCTCGTCGCTGAGCGACGAGATGGTCGGCCGGCGCAGCGCCGGCACCAGCTCGAGCAGGCGCGCCAGCCCCTCGCGCTTGACGTTGAGCATCAGCCCGACGCGGCCCTGGGCCTCGATCGCCGCGCGCAGCAGCAGCGCGATGTTCTCGATCTTCGTGCGCTTCCACGCATCGCCCCACGCCGCCGGGTTGGCGATCAGCTGCGTCTTGGACTCCATCACCGTGTCGATGATCCGCAGCCGGTTGGCACGCAGCGTCGACCCCGTCTCGGTGGCCTCGACGATGCCGTCGGCCAGCACGGGGGGCTTCACCTCGGTGGCGCCCCAGGAGAACTCGACGGTGACGTCGATGCCCTTCTCCTCGAAGTAGTGCTTCGTGACCTGCACCAGTTCGGTGGCGATGGTGCAGCCGGCGAAGTCGGCCGGCGTCTTGAAGCGCGAGTCTTCCGGCGCCGCCAGCACCCACTTCACCGTGCCGAAACTCTGCTTCGAGTACACCAGCTCCTGCACGGGGACGACTTCGGCGCGCGAGGCGATGAGCTGCTCGGCGATCCAGTCCTGGCCCGTGAGGCCGGCGTCGATGACGCCGTCGGCGACGTACCGCGCCATCTCCTGCGCCCGGATCAGCATGCACTCGAGCTCGGTGTCGTCGGTGCCTGGAAAGTAGGAGCGGGAGCTGACGTAGATGTTCCAGCCGGCGCGGGCGAACAGCTGCACGGTGGAATCCTGCAGGGAGCCCTTGGGGATCCCGAGGCGGAGGGGCGGCATGACTAGGCGATCTCCTGGGTGAAGCAGCTGACGGTGCCGAGGTGGCAGACGAGCCCGTTGCCCTCCCGCTCGACGCGGGCGAGCACCGTGTCGGTGTCGCAGTCGGTGAGCAGGCGCACCACCTTCAGGCGGTTGCCGGAGGTCTCGCCCTTCATCCAGAGGGTGTTGCGGGTGCGGCTGAAGAACGTGACGAACCCGGTCTCCCGGGTGCGCCGCAGGGCCTCGTCGTTCATGAAGCCCACCATCAGCACCTCATTGCTCGCATCGTCCTGCACCACGGCGGGCACCAGCCCGTGAAACTTCTCGAAATCCATGTGATTCCTCTGACGGCCGGCTCGGAGAGCCGGCCCTACCCACCGAGCCGCGATTGCCGGTTCCCGGTTCCCGGTTCCCGAGAGAATCCACGCCCAAACACACGAAAGCCCCGCCGGAAAGACCAGCGAGGCTGCAGGGGGCGTGCTGTTGTTCGGGTATCGCGAACGTGTGTTCAGCAGGCGCGCAGACCATCACCGGTCCCACGGAGGTGGGCATGGTGGTGATGGTGATGATGCTGGCTGCGGCACGCCATGACTCGGAAAGCGTAGCCGGGGACCGGCGGCAGTGTCAATGCGTCCGAGTTGACAGATCCGCCCCGACCTGAGCATCGTAGGGCGTTACGAACACTGTTGCGCGACCGATTTCCGGGCCAGCTGGCCTCGGCGATGCGCGTCGCCACTCGACCAGGAGAGAGACAATGCGCAAGTTGATGCTGGGAATCGCCGCGGTGAGCCTTGCTTTCGGGACGGGCCTGTCGGCCGAGACCAAGACGGTGTCGGGCGTCCTCGTGGACGTGATGTGCAACACCAAGCAGGGCACCGAGAAGGCGACGGGCGCCGCCCATGCCGACTGCGCCGCGGCCTGCGCCAAGAAGGGCTCGCCCCTCGCGGTGGCCAGCGACAAGGGCATCTACGAGGTGGTCGGTGCCTGGACCGAGAACAAGAACGAGAAGCTGATCGAGTTCGCTGGCAAGAAGGTCGTGGCCACCGGCGACGTGACAGAGAAGGACGGCAAGATGATCATTGCCGTCTCCGAGATCAAGCAGGCGCGGTAAAGGACAGGGGGCGGCCCACGTGATGGGTAGGGCCGGCTCTCCGAGCCGGCCGTCCGCGGGCCAGCCCCTGCTTACTTCAGGCGCAGCGTCGCCACCACCGGCAGGTGGTCCGAGGCGTCGGTCTTCAGCACCTCGGCCGACACCGGCTCGAGCCCCCGCACCAGCACCCAGTCGATTCGCGAGCGCGGCGCCTCCACGGGAATCGTGAAGCCGTCGCCCGTGCCCACCGCGGCCCACACATCGATCAGCTTCGTCGTCAGGCGCGTCCACGTGGCGCTGCCGGGGACGTCGTTGAAGTCGCCCATGGCCACGACCGGCCCGGAACCCCACGCCTCGATCATCGCGAGCATCGCGTCGGCGCTGTCCCGGCGCTGGGCATCGGGACGACGGGCGTCGAGATGCGTGGTGAGCACGAGCACCTGCGTGCCGCCGACGTCGATCACCACCTGCAGCACGCCGCGCTGCTCGCCGCCATCGGTGTTGGGCAGCAGCCGGTTGCCCTCCGAGACGATCGGGCGCGAGGTCAGCAGGGCGTTGCCGTAGTCGCCGCCCTGGTGGTCGATGTTCTTGCCGAACACGAAGCGCAGGCCGGCGAGATCGGCGATTTCCTTGAGCAGGTCGCGCCGACCCGACCGCTCGACGCCGCGATCCACCTCCTGCAGGCCCACCAGATCCGCGCCGCTGTCCTTGATCACCTGCGCCACGCGCGCGACATCCAGCTTCGCGTCGACGCCCTCGGCGTGATGGATGTTGAAGGTCAGCACCCGCAGCTCGCGCGACCCAGTCGGGGCTGCCGGGGTCGCCGGCGCCGCCTGTCCGCTCGCCTCGCGCCCGCCGACCGCGAGCAGCGCCAGCGCCACCACGCCCGCGACCACGCACCCACGTCTGTGGCGGGCGATCACGAGCGGCTCTCCGCCGCCGCGTCCGGCGTGCCGCGGCGACCGATCAGCGTCCATCCGGCAAACACTTCGAGCTGGCGCATCAGTCCTCGCAACTCCTCGATCTCCGGCGATCCCACCGGCTCCAGCGGCAGGCGCGGCGTGCCGGCCGCATACCCTGCGAGGGCCATCGCCGCCTTCAACCCCGCCACGCCATGCTGCACCGTGACCGCCTTGGCCAGCGGCGCGAGCGCCCGCTGCAGCGCCAGGGCCTTGTGCAGCTGCCCGGTCATGACGAAGTCGTACAGCTGCACGGTGAGGTTCGGCGCCACGTTGGCGACGGCCACGATGCTGCCGGTGGTGCCGCTCAGCAGGGCCTGATACATGATGCCGGCCACGCCCGTGAGCACGCTGAACCCGTCGGGCACGCGCGCCAGCACGTCGTTGACGTGCGCGACGTTGCCACTCGAGTCCTTGAGGCCGACGATCTGGTCGTGGCGGGCGAGGGCGGCCACGGTGGGCGCGGCGAGCTCGGCGCCGAAGACGGCCGGCTGGTTGTACAGCAGCACCGGGATGGGGCTGGCATCGGCCACGCGCTCGTAGTGGGCGAGCAGCACCTCCTGCGTCATGAAGCGCGTGTAGCAGGTCGGCGGTCGCACGAGCGCATGGGTGGCGCCGTGGTCACCGGCCCGCTGGCAGGCGTCGATGGTGGCGCGCGTCGAGTCGCAGCCCGTGCCGGCCAGCAGGACACGGCCCGCCGGCATGGCGTCGCGCGCGATGCGCACCACGCGATCGGCCTCGGCCGGGTCCACGAGGAACGACTCGCCGTTGGTGCCGAGCACGAGCAGGCCCGTCAACCGGGTCTGCATGAGCGCGCCGACCGTGTCCCGCAGGGCGCCCTCGTCGAGGGCGTCCTCGGTGAACGGGGTGGGCAGCGGGGGAATGACGCCGCGGATCATGGCCGCCATTATCACCGCGCCCCGTCGTGGCCGGCCCGGCCGGCGAGCAGGGTGGCACCCAGCGTGACCAGGGCGATGGCCCCGGCCGGTGCCAGCAGCCACGGCGCGTGGCGCAGGGCGAACGGCTGCGCGGCCTCGATCAGCATCGTGCCCCAGGAGGGCCTCGGCTCGGCAAAGCCCAGGCCGACGAACGACAGCGTGGCCTCGGCCAGGATGAACGCCGGCAGCAGCAGCAGCGCCTGCGTCGCCACGACCGGCAGGGCGGCCGGCAGCAGATGCCGCCGCAGGATCCAGGTCGGCGTCGCCCCGGCGGCTTCGGCGGCGAGCACCGACTCGCGCGTGCGCTCCACCGCCGTCACGGCCCGCACCGCGCGGGCGACGATGGGCCAGCCGGCCAGGGTGAGGACGAGCGCCATCAGCGTGAAGAGCAGCGTGAAGGGTGGCGCCAGCGGCAGCACCGCCCGCAGCACCAGCACCACGTACAGCACCGGCCACGCGATGAACAGATCGGCCACGCGCATGAGGATCGTGTCGGGCCAGCCGCCATGGCCGCCGGCGACGAGGCCCAGCAGCGCGCCGAGGCCGACGGCGCCGACCAGGCCGGCCAGGGCGAGGCCGAGCGACAGGCGGGCGCCATGGAGCAGGCGGGTCCACTGGTCGCGGCCGAGCGAGTCGCTGCCGAGCGGCAGCAGCGGCTCCGCGGGGTCGGTGCTGCGCACGAGCGTGCCGTCGAACCAGGCGAGCGGCAGGCGATCGTCCAGCGTCCGGTAGGTCGGGGGCAGGCGTTCGACGAGCGCGCGGCGCGCCAGCGACGGCGGCGCGAGGGCCAGGTCCGGGTGCTGCGACGACACGTCGCTGGTCGCGAGCCACGGCGCGGCGACCGCTGCCAGCACCAGCAGGCCGAGGATCGCCGTGCCTGCACGTCTGGCCGCACTCATGGCGTCGTTGTCCTTGCGGCCAGGTCGGCGAGCCGGCCCTCCCCGAGCACGGCGACGCGCGGGTCGAGCCACAGCTGCAGGGCATCGGCCGCCACGATGACGAGGGCGACGATGAGGGCGACGGTGGCGGCGCAGCCGGCAGCGAGATTGACGTCGCGGGCCTGGAGCGCCTCGAACGTCAGCAGGCCCAGACCGCTCTGCGAGGTCACGAGTTCGATGGCGAGCGCGCCGCTCAGCATCTGGCCGGCGCGGGTGCCGGCCACGCCGAGCACCGCCGGCAGCGACAGCGGCCAGGCGTGGCGCCAGGTGATGGTGGCGCGGGGCACGCCGCGGGCGCG
>NZ_JALHPM010000134.1:0-18524 GCF_022842525.1 Luteitalea sp. | reverse complement strand
GGCGGTGCCCTGACCAGCGCTGCTGACCCGCGCGGCATTTTTCATGATGAATGTCAGCGAAGTCGGCCTGAATTCCTGTGGTACACTCGGTGGTTCGCGCGCCCGGCGGGGTTTCCTCCGAGGCTCCTCCTGCAGGTCAGGCCGAGGTCGCGCACCAGCATTGAGTCATGGCTAATCGTTGCGAAGTCTGCGGCAAGGGTCCCACGTTCGGCAACAACATCAGCCACGCGCACAACGTGTCGTCTCGCCGGTTCAACCCGAACCTGCAGTCGGTCCGTGCGCTGGTCAACGGCGCCGCCAAGCGTCTGAAGGTGTGCACGCGCTGCATCCGGTCCGGCAAGATCACCAAGGCGGCCTGATCGTGTCCACGCGCGCGTCGGTCTCCTCGCCCGACGCCCCGCAGGCCATCGGCCCGTACTCCCAGGCCATCCGCGCGGGCAACTTCCTCTTCCTGTCCGGTCAGATCCCCCTCGATCCGGCCACAGGCGAGGTGGTGGCGGGCGACGTGCGGGCGCAGACGCGCCGCGTCCTCGACAACATGGCCGGCGTGCTGTCGGCCGCGGGAGTCTCGATGGGCGCGGTGGTCAAGACCACGGTGTTCCTGATCGATCTCGCCGACTTCACGGCGATGAACGAGGTCTACGCGACCGCGTTCGAGACGCCCGCTCCAGCCCGCTCCACCGTCCAGGTCTCGCGCCTCCCGCGCGACGTCCGCGTGGAGATCGAAGCCATCGCGCTGCTGCCGTAAGGACAATTCAGGCGCGCGTCGCTGTCATTCAGCATTCACAATGCAGGGCAGCTCGACACGCCGAGAACAGTCGCTGGCCGAGCTGGCGTTGCTGGCCCCGCGCTTCATTGTGAATGCTGCATTCTGAATTGTTCACGAGGCGCGTTCTTCCGCCGTACCGCCGGCATGCCGCTCGACGTTGAGCACGCCCGGCAACCCCTTCACCGCGCGGATGACCTTGTCCAGGTGCTTCACATCCTGGATCTCGACGGTCATCTCGATGAACCCCTGCTCCTGCACCGTCGTCGCTTCCATGGTGCGGATGTTGGTGTTGATCGCCGAGACCTGGCTGCTGATGGCGGCCAGCATGCCGCGGCGATCCTCGACCTGGATACTGAGGCGCACGGTGTAGGGTGCGCTGGGGTCGTCGCCCGAGTCCCACTCGACCTCGATGCGGCGCTCCGGGTCGTACATCAGGTTCGTGACGTTGCGGCACGACGCCGAGTGGACCGACACGCCCTTGCCACGCGTGATGTAGCCGACGATCTTCTCGCCCTTGATCGGGTTGCAGCACCTGGCGCGGAAGACGAGCAGATCGTCGGCGCCGCGCACGCGGATCTTGTCTTCGCCGGCGGCGCGCGGCCGCAGGACCTTGCGCACCGTGGCGAAGAGGCCGGCGTCGGGCGCCTTCTCCTTGAGTTCCTCGGCCGGCATCAGCTTGCCGAGCAGGAGGCGCGCCGTCATCTTGCCCCAGCCCACCGCCGCGAGCAGGTCGTCCGGTTTCTGGCTCCCCGATTCCGACGCGACCTTCTGCCACGCCTCGGCCGGGATGTTCTTCGGGTTGATGTCGTAGCGCCGGGCTTCCTTCTCGAACAGCTTCCGGCCCAGTTCGACCGACCGGGTCTTTTCTTCGAGCTGGATGAAGTGGCGGATCTTGTTCCGGGCGCGCGAGGTCTTGACGAACGACAGCCAGTCGCGGCTCGGCTTGTGGCCGGACTGGGTCAGGATCTCGACGATGTCGCCGTTCTTCAGCGGGTGGCGCAGCGGCGCCATCTTGCCGTTGACCCGGCCGCCGACGCATCGATGACCGACGTCGGTGTGGACCGCGTAGGCGAAGTCGACGATGGTGGCGTCGCGCGGCAGTTCCTTGAGCTCGCCCCCCGGCGTGAAGCAGTAGATTTCCTCGGGGTACAGCTCGATCTTCAGTGAGGCGATGAACTCGTGCGGGTCGCGCACGTCCTGTTGCCACTCGAGCAGTTGCCGCAGCCACTTGAAGTACTGCTCGTCGCGCTGGGCCCCGACGCGGCCCTCCTTGTACTTCCAGTGCGCCGCGATGCCTTCCTCGGCCACACGGTGCATCTCCTCGGTGCGGATCTGGATCTCGAACGGCAGCCCGCGGTCGCTGATGACCGACGTGTGCAGGGACTGGTAGCCGTTGGGCCGCGGCATCGCGATGAAGTCCTTGATGCGCTCCGGCACGGGTTGCCAGGTCTGGTGGACGATGCCGAGCACCGCGTAGCAGTCCTTGACGCTGGTGGTCACCACCCGCAGCGCGACGAGGTCGTAGACCTGGTCGAGATCGATGCGTTGGCGATGCAGCTTGAGGTAGATGCTGTACAGGCGCTTGATGCGGCCGTCGATGGAGACGACCGGCACCTGCGCCTCCTCGAGCTTGGAGAGGATGGTGCCGCGCAGTTCCTCGATGAGGCCCTGGGTCGTGCGTCGGCGCTGGTCGACCTTGTCGCGCAGCTCCTCGTAGGCCCGCGGCTCGAGGGCCTTGAACGACAGTTCCTCGAGCTCGTTCTTGACCTTGCTCATGCCCAGCCGGTTGGCGATGGGCGCGTAGATGTCCAGCGTCTCCCGGGCGATCCGCTCACGCTTCTCGTCGGGGACGTGCCCGAGGGTGCGCATGTTGTGGAGCCGGTCGGCCAGCTTCACCAGGATGACCCGGATGTCGTCGACCATCGCCAGGAACATCCGGCGAAAGTTCTCGGCCTGCTGGGCCTCCCTGGAGGAGAACGGGATGCTCGAGAGCTTCGTGACGCCCTCGACGACATGGGCGACCTCGGGACCGAACAGCTCGGCGACGCGCTCGATCGTGGTGAGGGTGTCCTCGACCACGTCGTGGAGCAGGCCAGCGGCCACCGCCACGGCGTCCAAACGCATGTCCGCCAGCAGGTTGGCCACCTCGAGGGGATGCACGAGGTAGGGCTCGCCGGAGTGGCGGACCTGCCCCTTGTGCTCCCGGGCGGAGAACACGTAGGCCCGCCGGAGCAACTCGAGATCGGCGTCGGGGCTGTAGCTGCGGACCTTGTCGACCAGGTCCTCGAACCGAATCATGGGGCGCGGTGTCTAACGCTCGTTACAGGGAGCAGGGCGTCCAGTGGATCATAGCCCACGGGTGCCTTGACCGTTGCAGAGACGGTCTTTATACTCGCCATGATTTTCCGCAAGGAATCGACCAGGGCCGACGTTCGCGGCCGATTCCCGTCCTCATGCTTGACGCACAGGGCCGACTCGGGTTCAGGGTCCGCGAGCACCCGCATGAGCGGGCGTGCAAGGAGTAGATCAATGTCGACGCGGTTGACCATTGTCCGGCTCGTGACGATCGCCGGTTTGAGCCTCTCGCTGACCGCTTGCGGGAAGGTCGCGGCACAGATGGCGTTCAAGGACGGCATCGGAGCGTACCAACAGCAGAACTACCGCACGGCAATCGAGGAACTCGAAGAGGCCGTCAAGCACGAGTTCGAGTACCGCCCGTACGCGTACTTCTATCTGGCCAATTCCCACGACAACGCGTTCAAGTTCACGCGCAAGGGACAGCCGGAGAACGACGCCCACCTGCCTGAAGCCGAGAAGTACTACAAGCTCGCCTTCGAGCAGATCGACCCGGCCTCGCGAGAGGGCCAGGGCGCCATCTTCAAGAAGCGCAGCCTCGAGTACCTCGTGGGCCTCTACGGTCCCGAGAAGCTGAACGCGCCGGACAAGGCCGAGGCCGTCGGGCAGCAGATCGTCGCCCTCGATCCGAAGGACATCAACCCGTACTTCGGTCTCGCCAAGCTCTACGAGGACGCCGGACGCGTCGAGGAAGCCGAGCAGATGCTGTCGCGGGCCCGCGACATGGCGCCCGGCAACGTCGACGTCCAGCTCCAGCTGGCCGGCTTCTACAACCGCCAGGGCAACTTCGAGAAGACGATGGAAGCGTTCGAGAGCCGCATCCAGATCGAGCCGAACAACCCCGAGGCCTACCACACGGTGGCCGGCTACTTCGAAGAGAAGGTCCGCAAGGACTACACGCTCAAGCCGGCGACCAAGGCCGAGTACATCAAGCGCGGCCTCGAGGCCTCGACCAAGGCCATCAGCATCAACGCCGACTATGTCGAGGCCCTCGTGATGAAGAACCTGCTGCTGCGCCAGCAGGCCCTCATCGAGAAGAGCCCGGCCAGGCAGCAGGAGCTGCTGAAGGAAGCGACGACCCTGCGTGACCGCGCCATCGAGACGCGCAATCGCCTGCAGGGTGAGGCGGACGCCGCCGCGGCCGCCGCCGCCAAGGCCGCCAAGAAGTCCGAGTAGTCCGCCCAGGGGCGGGAAGCCACACCCACGGGGGTCGACGCGGTCGCGTCGGCCCCCGTTTTTTGTTCGCCCGCACGACACCGTTGGCCCCCGCTCGCGCTCATCTGTTTACGCGCGCGAAACACGTCGCTGGTAGGCTCGTCAGCGGTCTAGTTTCCCGCCCGTTCCTGGGGCGGTGTGGCAGTCGCCGGCCGGTCCCCTGGCGCGGCACGTCATTCCCGCAGTGGTGTAAGGCCCGGCTCTCGAGCCCGGCCACCGTGTTCTGGGTTGGGCCGGCTTCCGAGCCTGGCCGCCATGTTCAATGAGGAGAGATTCATGGTGAGTGCGTTTCAGCGAATGCGTGAAATGCGATCGACGCGCCCGTCTCGCGCGCACGACGCATGGTGGCAGGCGCCGGTGCTGGCCCTGGCGGCCGTCCTGGCGCTGGTCTGCGCCACGGGTGAGGCCCGGGCCCAGGGTGTGACCACCGGCTCGCTCGGCGGCGTGGTGACCAACGTGGCGGGTGCGCCCGTGGCCGGCGCGACCGTGATCGCGATTCACACGCCGTCCGGCACCAATTACGAGACGACGACGCGCGAGGACGGCCGGTACTTCTTCCCGAACATGCGCGTGGGCGGTCCCTACGTGCTGACGGTGACCTACACCGGCGGCGCCAGTGCCTTCGAGCCCTACACGCGCGAAGACCTCGTCGTCAACCTCGGCGTGACGACGGACGCCAACGCCCAGGTGAAGGACATCGCCGTCGAGGAGTCGGTCACCGTGACCGCCTCGACCGACACGGTGTTCAGCACCCAGCGCACCGGCGCGGCGACGACGCTGTCGCGCGACATGATCCAGCAGCTGCCCAACATCAGCAACCGGCTCGAGAACTTCACGCGCCTGACGCCGCAGGCGAGCGGGTCGTCGTTCGTCGGCCAGGACTCGCGCCTGAACAACATCACGGTGGACGGCTCCTACTTCAACAACTCGTTCGGCCTGGCCAACGCGCCCGGCGATCGGACCGGCGTCGCACCGATCTCGCCGCAGGCGGTCGAGCAGATCCAGGTCAACGTGGCGCCGTTCGACGTCCGTCAGGGCAACTTCGTCGGGGCGGGCATCAACACGATCACGCGCAGCGGTGGCAACACGTTCCATGGCTCGCTGTATCGGCAGTTCCGTGACGACAGCATGGTCGGCACGCAGGCGGGCGCCAACGTCGTCAACGTCGGCACCTTCGAGTTCGCCAACACCGGCGGCTGGGTGTCGGGCCCGATCTGGAAGAACAAGGCCTTCTTCTTCTTCAACGTCGAAGACGAGTCGCTGACCGAGCCGGGTACGACGTTCCGCGCCAACAATGGCGGCGAGCCGGCCGTCGGCGGCACGACGCGAGTGCTCGCTAGCGATCTCGACGCCCTGAGCACCTTCCTGGCGAGCAACTTCGGCTACCAGACGGGCGGCTACCAGGGCTACGACCACGAAGTTCCGGCGCGACGCTACCTGATCAAGGGCGACTACAACCTGAGCACGAGCAACAAGGTGACGTTCCGCTACACGCACCTCGACTCGATCAGCGACGTGCTCGCGAGCAACTCGTCGTCACTCGGCTTCGGCAGCCGTCGGACCAGCACGCAGGCCCTGAACTTCCAGAACACGAATTACCAGCAGAAGGAAGAGATCCGCTCAGCCATCGGTGAGTGGAACGCCACCTTCGGCAACTCCATGGCCAATTCGTTCATCATCGGTTACACGAAGCAGAACGAGGACCGTGCCGTGCGCGGCTCCGGCGAACTGTTTCCGCTGGTCGACATCCTCGACGCCGGCACGACCTACACGTCGTTCGGCTTCGAGCCGTTCTCGCCGGCCAACCAGCTGAAGTACAACACCTTCCAGCTGCAGAACAACTTCACCAAGTTCGCCAACAAGCACACGCTGACCTTCGGCGGCACGATGGAGCGCTACGACTCGACCAATGTGTTCTTCCCGGGGTCGCAGGGCGCCTATGTCTACAACTCGCTGGCCGACTTCTACACGGACGCCAACGACTACCTGCGCAACCCGAATCGGACCGTGTCGCCGGTGAACCTGCGGCGCTTCCAGGTGCGCTGGAGCAACATCCCGGGGCAGGACGAGCCGGTCCAGCCGCTCGAGGTGCTGTACGCCGGTGCCTATGCGCAGGATGAGTGGGCCGTGCGTGACAACCTGAAAATCACCGCGGGGCTGCGCTTCGACGTGCCGCGATTCGGCGACACGGGCTATCAGAACGCCAGCGCCGACGCCCTCACGTTCCGTCAGGAAGACGGCTCCCCGGTGCAGTACTCCACGGCCAAGCTTCCTGATCCGAACATCCTGTGGTCGCCGCGCGCCGGCTTCAACTGGGCGGTCGACGAGGCACGCAACACGCAGGTCCGTGGCGGCACGGGCGTGTTCACGGGGCGTCCGGCCTACGTGTGGATCTCGAACCAGATCGGCAACACCGGTGTGCTGACCGGGTTCGAACAGCAGGACAACACCACGGCTCGTCCGTTCAACCCGAGCCCGAACGCCTACAAACCCGCCAACGTCACCGGTGCGCCCGCGTCTGCCTACGAGCTGGCCCTCACCGATCCGGACTTCAGGTTTCCGCAGTTGTGGCGTACCAACATCGCCGTCGATCAGCGCCTGCCATTCGGCCTGGTTGGCACGGCGGAGTACATCTACAACCGTGACGTCAACGGCGTGTACTACATCAACGCCAACCTGCCGGCGGCCCAGACGGCCTTCACCGGCGCTGATGCCCGGCCGCGCTGGACCAACAGCCGCATCGTCGCCAACGTGTCCAACGCCGTGGTGCTGAAGAACCAGAACGTCGGCCGGTCGTGGAACCTCGCCGGCACGCTGGCCAAGAACTTCAGCGGCGGCTTCCTCAAGGGGGCCTACAGCTACGGCGAGGCGCGCAACACCGTCGACCCGGGCTCGATCGCCTTCGGGTCGTGGAACAACAACCAGCACGCCGGCGACCCGAACAACCCGGGCCTCGGCTACGCCGGGGGCTCGCCCGGGCACCGCTTCTTCCTGGCGGGGTCGTACACGAAGGAGTACTTCAAGTTCGGCGGCACGTCCTTCTCGTTCTTCTGGGAGTCGCGCACCAACGGCTCGACGACCTACACCTTTGCCGGTGACCTGAACGGCGACGGCGGTTTCCAGAACGACCTGTACTACGTGGCGCGCGATCAGTCGGAGATGAACTTCCAGCCGTTCAGCGTCGGCACCCGCCTGTACACGGCCGCCGAGCAGGCCGCGGCGTGGGACGCCTACATCGCGCAGGATTCGTACCTGAGCGGCATTCGCGGGCAGTACGCCGAGCGCGGTGCCATCTTCCTGCCGATGGTGCACCGCCTCGACTTCAGCGTCGCGCAGGACTTCTTCGCGACCATTCGCGGCCATCGCCACTCGTTCCAGATTCGCGCCGACTTCCTCAACGTCGGCAACATGATCAACGAAGACTGGGGCATCGGTCAGCGCCTGATCAACAACCAGCCGCTCATCGTGCCTTCGGCCGCCCAGGGCGGCGTGGCCGACGCCGCCGGTCGTGCGCAGTACCGTCTCCGCGTCATCAACAACGAGCTGATGACGCGCTCGCTGGAACCCACCGCCGGCCTCGGCGACGTGTACCGGTTCCAGATCATGCTGCGGTACCTGTTCTAGGCTCAGGGCTCACGGCTCAGGGCTCAGAACAACGGGCTCTGGGCTCGAGGCTCAGGACTCGGGAAGGGGCGGACATCGACCGATGTCCGCCCCTTTTGTCGTTGCGCCGGACGGGAACACCTCGGCGGGCCCCCACGTCATGCTGCACAGCATGACGCTGCGCGAGGTGCTCGCCCTCGAGCGCGAGACGGTGCTCATCGCGGTGACGATGACGGCCCTGATCGTGGTCTTCTCCGGTGGTCCGGGATCCTGCAGACGGGGCTGATCACCGTCATCTACGCGTCGATCGCCGGCAACATGGTCCGCTTTGCCGTGCCGGTCGTGGCGCGACGCCTGGCGTCGTTGCCGCAACCGCAGGGCTATCTGGCGCTGCTGCTCGCCTTCGGACTGATCGGCGTCGTCGCCGGAAGCGTGGCGACCCTGGTGCTGTTCGGCGTCAGCGAAGCGTTCGGTCCGTTCACCCGCGGGCAGACCTGGCTGGTCGGGCGCAACGCCATCGAGCTCAGTGTTCTGGTGTCGGTCATCGCCGGCGTCATCGGGACGATGAGTGCCGAGAAGCGAGCCGCGCTCGAGGCCACCGTCGAAGGACAGCACGAAGAGTTCGTGCGAGCCAAGGAGATGCAGCTGGGCCTCCTGCCCAAGACGTTGCCCGCCCTCCCGGGATACACGTCGGCGGGGCACTGGCAGCCGGCGCGGATGATCGGCGGCGACTACCACGATCTCTGGCGCATCGACGAGGACCACGCGGGGCTCTGCATCGCCGACGTGTCGGGCAAGGGTGCGGCGGCGGCGTTGCTGATGGCCAACCTGCAGGCAGCGGTGCGCGTCACGGCGACAACGCCCTTCTCGCCGGCCGACCTGCCGGAGGCCGGCGCCGACCGCACGCTGGCCTTCGACAACGAGTCGCGTATCGCCACGCATCTGCACACGGCGGCCACACCACACGTGCTGCTCGACGATCTGACGATGCTGGCGCTGTACAGGAGCAATTGAGGCGCGCTTCGCGGCCATTCAGAGTGCAGAATGCAGGGCGCATCGATGGCAGAAACTGTCAGGCCAGCGTGAACACCTTCAACACCTCGTCGCCGTAGTGGTTGATCACCTTGACGGCGATCCTCCCGGTCTCGGGAGGGGCGAACGGGCGGCTCACGGTGCTGTACAGCGTCGACCACGCCGCCTCGTCGATCTCGGCGCGCAGCGCACGCTTCAACTTCTCGTAGGGCTCGTCGGCACCCGTGAAGTAGGCGTGCCGCACAAAGAAGCTCTCGCCGTCGTAGTTGGTGTCGATGAACCAGCAGGCGACATCGTCGGTGCTGTTGCTGCGCACCTGACCGGTCGTCGGGTCGTACACGTCCACGCCCTTGAGGGTGACCTGGAGATTGCCGGCCACGTCCACGGGCGCGATGTCGACGTCGGGCTCGCCGAAGACCATGAAGAGGTTGCCGGCGCCGGTCTTCTTGAGCAGTTCGTCACCCATGCTCAGGTCGGGGTTCATGCGCGCGGTGAGCACCTGCAGTGCACCGTAGCGCTTCGCCTCCTCGGAGACGTGTGGGTCGAACGCGAAGCCGCACACGACCAGGACGTCGTAGCCCACGCCGAGCACGGCTTCCTTGGCGGCTTCCTTCACCTGGCGCGGTCCGACCGTGCCGTGCTCCGGCCCGATCGAGACGGCAACGCGGCGGACCTTGCCGTCGGCGTCGGTGTATGCCCCTGCCGCATGGAGCCACGTGCCCGCGAGCGCCTCGAGCCGGTCGAACACGAGCCGCTCGCCCTTGACGGTGTTCTGCACGCCGGCCTTGCGCAGGTTGTCGAGAATCATCGTCTCGAACTGCCCCGCCGCATCGTCTCGCTGCGCCACCTGCTCGCTGCGCGGACGGTCGTCGTCTGCGGGCAACACACGGTGCGGCGACAGGCTCTCGACGGTGAACGGCCCCGTCACGCGGATGCGCTTGTTGTCCTCGTACGGCTTGTCGTACAGCAGTTCGGTGTCGGCGTGGCGGAGGATGGCGGCGTCGATCTCCGACCGCGTCATGCCTTCCGTGATGTCGGGATTGTTGGCAATCGACTTCAGCGTCACGTGCGGCACGCGCTTGTAGACGAAGCCCTTGCGGATGTCCCCGTCGGTCTTGTACGACGGCGCCATCTTGCCGGTGAGCTCGGCCTCCTTCTTCTGTCCCTCCGGCGAATCGGCGAGCAGATACCACGGAAAGCGCCCCGCCATCAGCCGCGTCCGCGTGAGCGTCAGCGCCACCCGGCTCGTATCGCACGTGATCCAGCGTCGTCCCCACTGCTCTGCGACGTACGCGGTGGTGCCTGAGCCGCACGTCGGATCGAGCACAAGGTCGCCGGGATCCGATGTCATGAGCATGCAGCGTTCGATCGCTGTCGTCGCCGTTTGAACCACGTAGACCTTGGGATCCGTTCTGCTTTGAATACCGCCGATGTCGGTCCACGTATTGGAGAGCGGATACGCAGAAAAGTCGTCCAGGAAGCGCACGTAGGCAAGGGTTCGTCCTGTGACTTCGACTCGGCGAGACATCAATAATTTCGCCATTCCTGCCTCGTTCGTCTTCCAGCGGCTCCGATCGTTCGGCCTGTACTCCTTGCCCTCAATCGCGACCGGGAACCACGAGGCAGCGCCCTCCCCCTTCTCACGGCCCATACTCTGGCTCATCAGATTGTCGAGGCGAAATACTCGGGAACCCGCTGGGAGGCTTTCACCCTGCGCAAGAGCACGCCGTGAGCCGTCTCTGAGCTCCAGCTGGTCGTACTTCGACGCACCTTCACCGCCGAACTCTTTCGCCTTGTACAGTCGCCGGAACTTCACGCGGTCGATCGACTTTGCGTACCAGATCAGGTAGTCCGAGGTACCTGGTAGGAGTACAACCGTCGCGCCACTTGTCTTCGAGTAGGTGACTTGACTAACGAAGTTCTCGCTGCCAAACACCTCGTCCATCACGTTGCGCACGAGGTGCACGTTCTCGTCGCCGATCTGCACGAAGATGCTGCCGGTCTCGGTGAGCAAATCGCGGGCGACGGTGAGTCTGTCGCGCAGGTACGCAAGGTACGAGTGGATGCCGAGCTTCCACGTGTCGCGGAAGGCGCGGATCTGCTCGGGCTGGCGCGTCGCGTCCTCGACCTTGCCGTCCTTGACGTCGCGCTTGCGCGTGCTGACCTGCCAGTTGCTGCCGAACTTGATGCCGTACGGCGGGTCCAGGTAGATCATCTGGACCTTGCCCTTGAGCGCTTCCTTCTCGGCGAGGCTGGTCATGACCAGCAGCGAGTCGCCGAGGATCATCCGGTTGGACCAGTGCTGGTCCCATTTGTAGAAGTCGACCTTCTTGTCGAAGCCATCGAGGCCGTTGAAGTCGTCGAACAGCGACAGCTCCGGCTCCTTCTCGCCTGCCTTCGCGGTGGTGCGCAGGTGCTCGATGATCGCCTGCGGATGCACCTTCTCCTGGATGTAGACGGGCACCACCGGCACAGCCAGGTCGGCGCGGTCCTGCTCGTCCTTGCCCTTCCACACGAGCTGCGGGTCGAGCGACGGATCGCGCGGGTACAGCATCTCCTTCGGCGCCCGCTCGTCCGCGGCCACGAAGTCGCGCAGCTCCTCGGTGGGGATGTTCTTGCGCGTGTCCTTGTGCTTGATCGCCTCGACGTGCGTGGGCGGCTTGGGCGCCTTGACCTTCTTGACCATGCGGAATTCAGCCTCTGCCGAGGGCCACGAGGAGCCGTCGTTCCAGTTCGGGCAGGTCGACGGTGGCGGTCCGCCAGACCTCGTCGACATCGACGCCCAGGTAGTCGTGTGCCAGTCGATTGCGCATGCCGCGGACCTCGTGCCAGGGCAGCTGCGGCAGCGCCGCGCGAGTGTCGTCGCTCGTCCGGGACGCGATCTCGCCGATGACGATCAATCCGTGGATGACGGCGCTCTGGGTCCGTTCATCATCGAGGAACGCCACCTGGGACACGTCGGACACGAAGCGCTGGACCTTCCGCGCCCAGTCGAGCATGTCTTCGAGAAGGACGCGGTCAGGAGGCCTGAGGGACATGCAGAAGCGCACCGAGGATGTTCTTCCGCCGCCATTCGTTGGCGGCCCGCTCCACCGCGCGTCGGGTGACGAGGTCGACCGACCGCCCGAAGATGGTGCGCAACTCGTCCTCCATGCGCACGAGATCGAACAGCGAGTGCGTCGCCTCAGGCGCGAACGCGACGAGGACGTCAACGTCGCTGTCTGGACCAAAATCGTCGCGCAGCACCGAGCCGAACAACGCGAACTCCGTCACCTGCCATCGCTGGCAGAAATCGGCGATGGCCTCGTGCGGAACGGGAATGCGTGGCGTCATGGCGCGTCTCGGTCACCCAGTGCTGGCGTAAGCATACTGCCGGACAACTTGTCCCCCGTAGCCTTGGCGGACGCGGAAGCCCGCCAGCTACACAAGGGCGAGGGCCTCATCGATTGCGGCCTTCACGACACCTTTGGCATCCCAGGGATCCGTGACCTCGACGAAGGCCCAGCGGCCAAAGCCACCATGGTTGTTCACTGCCGGCACCCACAGCGTGCGTGCCGTGGCCACCTTCGCCGCCTTGTCCTTCCTCACCTCGCCGCTGACCTCCACGATCAGGTGGAGATCCGGCCTGGCGCGGACGAGAAAGTCGGGCACATACTGACGAGACTCGCCGGCCAGCGTGTACGGAATCGTGAAACCCAGGCCCTGGTTCTTGACGTAACAGATGACCTCGTCGAGTTCCTCGAACACCTGCGCCATCTTCTGCTCCCACGAGCCGGTATCGGCGACCACGTGCGACACATGGCACTTCCCGGAGTGGGTCACCATCGTCGGCTTCGTGGTATCGAAGTCCACCCAGCGCGTGCTGCCGACCGGATCGTAGCTGCGCAGCAGCGGCTTGAGATTGGCCGCGTCGTCATGAGCCACGACGATGGCCCGGTAGATGCGGTCGGCGGCATCGTGCGCGAACTCGGAGAGCAGGAGCAGTTGTGGAAAGGTATCGGGGGCGTTCTTCAGCGTCAGGCACTCGGACACCCAGCGCTTCGCGATGCCGAGTATCTGAGGAAAGACGAACGGCTGTTCGGTGTAGTACTTCTCGGTGACCAGCTTCGCGAGCGCGAACGGGATCTCGGCGTCGCGCCGCGCCCGCAGGTCGTCGAGGGTGTGTACCGCCGACTCGCCGATGATGGGCGCGTTGACGGTGTGCGTGGGCACGTCAGCCGTCGAGATCGAGAGCCGCGCGTCGTCCGTGAACGTGGCGGCAAGCCGGTCCGTCGGTGTGTCGAACCGGTAGCCGGTGAGACGGGGGAACGTGATGGCGCACGCGATCCGGTCCTCGAGCGCGCGGACGCGCGTGTGCGGCGGCCCCGACGGCGGCGCCTCGCCAGCCCCGGAGGTCGGAATGAACGAGAACGGCACGCCGTAGACCTCCGCGTACTCAGGCTCGAAGCGTCCGTCCGCATTGATGGCGTAACTCATCCGCCGCAGCCCACGGCCCACCACCTGCTCGCAGAGCAGCTGGGTGCCAAACGCCCGTACGCCGAGGATGTGGGTCACGGTGTTGGCGTCCCATCCTTCCGTGAGCATCGAGACGGACACGACGCACCGGACCTGCTCGCCGAGCTTGCCGGCCTTGCCCACCGTGTTCATCACCTCGCGCAGCAGGTCCTCATCGGTCAGCGTCTCCGCGTCCCGCCCGGGGAATCGCTGGCGGTACTCCGCCTTGAACTCCTCGATCTCAGTCGCCACCAGGCGCTTGAACTCGTCGCTCATGGCCTCACCGGACTCCAGTTGCCGGGAGTCGACGAGGATGCTCGTCGGTCGTGACGACCAGCGGCCGTCATCCACGTTACTGAAGAGCGGCAACTCGCCAGGCACGACCACCTCGGTGCCGTCGGCCAGCCTGCGGCCCCAGCCCGCCACGTAGTCGAACACGAGCTTGGACACGGACGTGTTGTTGCACACGACGACAAAGACCGGGGGTGTCGCTCCAGCCGCCTGGCGCACGGGGTCGGCCTGCCACCGTTCGAACTGCTGCCGGTAGTGCCCGTAGAGCGACCGCAACGCCCCTTCGAGTTCAGCGGGGAGCATCGGAGGACCGTCGCGCTGTTCACCCCGGCGTCCCTTCTTCGGCAGGTCGTCGCGGATGCGCAACCAGAGGTCGCGATACGTCGGCAGATTACCGGTCATGGCGTTCGAGTCGACGGGGACGCGCGGCACCTTGACGATGCCCGATTCGATGGCGTCGATGAGCGAGAAGTCGGAGACCACCCAGGGAAACAGCGTCCCTTCCGGATAGCCGCTGCCACGCAGGAAGAACGGCGTCGCCGAGAGATCGTACACCGAGCGGATGCCAAGCTTCCGATGCACGGCCTCGAGGCCGCTCATCCACACGCGAGCCTCTTCCTCCCGCTGCTTCGCTTCGACGCGATCCTCGCCAGTCAGCCTCTCCTCGTCTGCCCTCGGCTTGCCTCGATAGCAGTGATGCGCCTCGTCGTTGAGGACGATGACCTGCTTGCGCGCGCCCAGTTCGCGGCACACACGACGCACCATCTGATCGGGTGTCTCCGTGAACGGACTCGGCGCGCCCTTCGTCAGAATGGTCTTCGTGAGCTTCGCCGCATCGCCGCGCTCGTGCAGCATGAACGCGTGGTAGTTGGTGATGACGATGCGCGCCTGGCCGAGACGCTCCACCAGGTCCGCAGGGACGAGGTCGCGTTCGCGGTAGTAGTTGGACGGATCCTGTGGCAGCAGGACTCGGAGGCGATCCCGGATGGTGATGCCCGGCGAGACGATCAGGAAGGCGTCGCTGAAACGCTTGTCATGTCGCTCTTCGAGCTTGTTCAGCGCGTGCCAGGCGATCAGCATCGCCATGACGACCGTCTTGCCCGAGCCGGTCGCCATCTTCAGGGCGACACGTGGCAATCCCTCATTGAAGGTGGCGTTCTCCTCGCGAAGCTCGTTCTCGATCCACGCATCGCCGAAGCTACCGGCCACCTCGGTCAGGTAGATTGCGGTCTCGAGCGCCTCCTGCTGGCAGAAGAACAGCTTCCGCTCACGCTCGGGATTGGTCCAGTACTCGAGGAGCCGGGCCGTCGTGCGTGTGATGCCGACGTATCCGCCCTCACGCCATTGCCGCACCCGCTCGCGGATGCGGTTGATGCGGGGGCTCGAGAGGAACCGGTCCTCGGTCCACTCGGTGTCGAACTTCAACTGCCCGGACTTCTTGCGCGGTGCGGCAATCGGGAGAAAGTAGCCGCTCTCCCGGCGTCCCGATACCACCTCGTCCGTGATGCCGTCGTCGGAGAAGCGAAAATGCCGCGTCGGCTCCGTGAACGGGCCGTTCAGGATCGGGTTGTCGATGACGACGGGCGGCACGGGGGAAGTATATGGAAGGGGAGTCGGGAAACGGGAGTCGGGAGTCGGGGTCGGCAACGGGCAACCGGGGAGACGCCGACCACGCCAGCCAGGCGGCCGCCGTGGCGAGTAGCCTGCGAAGTCGCCCGTCGCGATCACGAAAGCCGGAGCGCAGGCGAGTGTCAGGCGTGGGGCTGGGGGTCCCCACGCCGTGCCTGCCCGCACAACGCCGAGCGAACGGCTTTCCGGGGGACGAAGCCGGCTGCGAGTGCGGCGGCCGATTGGCTGGCGATGCTGCGCGTCAGCATCGCACGCCCATCGCCCGCAGTTCCTCGCGACACTGCGCCGACGACGTGAAGTGCACCGTGTGCAGGCCGAGCGCCCGCGCAGCCTCGACGTTTGGCAGGTTGTCGTCGATGAACACGGTACGTTCGGCGGCGAAGCCCGTGCGCGCGAGCGCGAGCTGGAACACGCGGGGGTCGGGCTTGGCGATGCCCTCGACGCCGGAGATGACGACGTCCTCGAACCAGTCGAGGAACGGGAAGCGCGTCCTTGCCACCGGATAGGTCTCTGCCGACCAGTTGGTCAGCGCCGCGACCCGATAGCCGTGCGCCCGCAACTCCTCCAGCAGCGTCACGCTCTCCTCGATGGCGCCGCCGAGCATGCGCTCCCAGCCGGACTTCCATTCGGCCAGCAATGCGGCGTGATCCGGATACAACGCGCTCCGCTCGGCGATCGCCTGCGCGAACGGCTTGCCGAGGTCCATCTCGTGGTTCCACGTCCCCGGCGTGATCTCGGCGAGGAACTGCTCCATCGCCTCCGGGGTGTCGAAGCGGTCGCGGTAGTGGTTACGGGGGTCCCAGCGGATCAGGACATTGCCGAGGTCGAACAGCAGCGCATCGATCATGTTGGGTAGGGCCGGCTCTCCGAGCCGGCCGTCAGCGGAACGACATTTGGCACCAGAAACGACAATGCCGGCCTAGTGGGCCGGCATTGTCAGACATCGGAGACGCGGCAGGCTAGTCGCCGCCGCCACCACCGCGTCGCATGCCCTCGGTGACGATGCCGACCTTGTCGACACCGGCGCCACGGGCGGCGTCGATGGCCATCACGACGTGGCCGTAGGGCAGCGTCGGCGCGCCGAGGATGAACATCGTCTTCTCCTTGCGCGTCTCGAAGATCTCGGCGAGGCGCGTCTGGAGTTCGCCCATCGGGACGTCCTGGTTGTTGACCGAGAGGCTGCGATCGGCGTTCATCGTCAACACGATCTGCGTGTCGGAGGACGACTGCTCGGCGCTCTTGGTCTCGAGGGGCAGGTTGATGTCCGTGCCCTTCTGGGTCATGGGCAGCGCCGCCATGAAGATGACGAGCAGCACGAGCAGCACGTCGATCAGCGGCGTCACGTTCATGTCCGAGCTGGTTTCCGGCGTCGCACTCCGCTGGATGGTCTCGGCACCGTGGTGCTTGTGGGCTGACATGCTAGTCGCCTCCCCCTTCTGCCTTCTTCTTGCTCTCGGTGATCAGCGCGACGTTCTCGATGCCGACCTCGCGGAGCTTGTCCATCATGTTCATGATGGCCGAGTAGGGGGCGTCGGTGTCGGCCTTGAGGTAGACGATGCGCTCTTCCTTCTCTTCGAGCGCCGCCTTGATGCGATCCACCGCCTCGGACTCGGAGACCTGGATGTTGTTGACGTACAGACCTTTCTGCGCGTCGACGTGCACCACGGTCTGGTCCTGCGTGGACGGCTTCTCGGTGGTGTTGTCGGCGAGCGGCAGCCGCACGTTCACGCCCTTCTGCAGCAGGGGCGCGATGAGCATCATGATGATGAGCAGCACCAGCATGATGTCGACCAGGGGGGTGACGTTGATGTCGGCCTTGATGCCGCCCTTCCCGCCCCCCACGTTCATTGACATGGCATCTTCTCCTCAGCGGGGACGCGCCGAACGGCACGCCCCCCGTCACATCTGGTCCTGATGCGAGTGGCCGGCCCGAGGGCCGGCCCCATCAGCCTCAGTTGCTCTTCTTGACGAAGTAGTCGACCATCTCCGACGAGCTGTTGTCCATCTCGACGTTGAAGTACTCGAGGCGGCCCGTCAGGTAGTTGTAGAACCACACCGCCGGGATGGCCACGACGAGACCGAGCGCGGTCTCGACGAGCGCTTCCGAAATACCGGCCGACACCGAACCGATACCGCCCGAGCCCGTCGCCGCGATGCCCTGGAAGGCCGAGATGACGCCGACCACCGTGCCGAGCAGACCGACGAACGGTGCCGTCGACCCGATCGTCGCGAGCGACGAGACGCCCTTCTTCAGGTCGTTGCCGGTGAGCGCCGTGGCGCGCTGGATGGCGCGACGCACCGTGTCGAGCAGGTCGTCACGGGTGAGCTGCTGCCCGCTCTCCGACTGGAACTGGTACTCCTGCAGACCCGCGAGCACGACCTTGGCCAGGTGGCTGTAGCGGAAGTTCTTCGACTGCGACAGGGCAATCGCGTCCTTGAGGCGGCCTTCCTTGAGGTGCTTGGCCACCTGCGGCGCGTAGAGCTTCGACTGCTTCTGCGCCTGCGAGAAGGTGTACCACCGCTCGACGAACACGCCCACCGACCAGAAGGACATGAAGAAGAGGATGTACGCCACGGCCTTGGCGACGAAGCCCATCTGCTGCCACATGTGAATCAGATTCAGATCACCCATTGCGCTCCACCCCTCCGGGGATGACTGCCTGGGGGGCCTCCGCTGCGGGAGACACACCCACTGATCGTTCGTGAAGAGTACGACCGGTCGTGCTGTTTGACGATGACAGGCCCCCGTGCCCCGCCAGGCGGGACGCGGGAACCCAGGTGACTACTGCAACGTAAAGTTCACCGTGACGGTCATGATGACCGGCACCGGCACGCCGTTGAGGAGCGTGGGCGTGTACTCCCACTGCTTCACGGCGTCGAGGGCGGACTGATCCAGCAGCGGGATGCTGCGGAGCACGCGCGCGTTCTGCACCTTGCCGCTCGGCCCGATGGTGGCCTCGATGATCACCACGCCGGACACTCGGGCCGACTGGGCGATCTGCGGGTACACCGGCTTCACGTCGCGTGTCTTCTTCGGCGGGGCGATGTTGCCACCGACGCGGACCGGCTGGGTCGGCGGCGGGGGCGGAGCCGGCGGCGGCGGCGCGGACGGCAAGCCGCCCACCACACCACCCAG
>NZ_JALHPM010000133.1:0-18813 GCF_022842525.1 Luteitalea sp. | reverse complement strand
ACGCCGCTCCGCCGCGCCCGGGCCCCGACGTGCCGCCCGCGCCCGGACAGCCGACGCCGGCACCGGCGCCCGATCTGCCTGCGCGGAGTGTGCTGGACGCCGAGGGGGCCTGTGCGGTCATCCCGCCGACGAGTGCCACGGCGCAGCCGGTCGCCGGCAGCGGCCCGGTGCTCCGGGTCGTCGAACTCTGTTTCCCGACCCAGGGCAACGTCTCCTCGATCGAGTTCGAGACGTACCTGTACTACATCAAGACCCGCGGCAGCCGCCCGTCCCAGAACGTCTGGGTGCCGTACACGCCCGAGGTCGAAAAAGATCTCGTCGAGGATTTCAAGCGCCTGTGGGCCACCAGTTTCCTGGATGACCTCGCGGTCGAGGTCCTCGACACGCCGTATCCGAACGGGGTGGTGGGCAAGTACGTCCGCTTCCGGCTCGAGGAGCGGCAGCGGGTCAAGATCGTCGAGTACGTCGGCAGCGACAAGATCGAGGCGACCAAGGTCGACGAGAAGCTGCGCGAGATCAACAACGTCATCCGCCTCGACTCGTTCATCGACCCGGCGCAGATTCGCCGTGTCGAGAGTGTCGTCCGGGAGATGCTGGCCGAGAAGGGCTACATCGACGGCGAGGTGACCCACACGATCACGCCGATCGCCGGCGGGCCGAAGCTGGTCAACCTGGCGTTCCAGATCACGGATGGCCCGCGGGTCCTGATCAAGGACATCGACTTCATCGGCAACGAAGCGATCGGTGACGGTGCGCTGAAGCGGCGGATGAAGGAGAACAAGGAGCGGACCCTCATCAACCGCTTCCGCAGCAAGGGCGTCTACCAGCAGGCCAAGTTCGAGGAAGACGCCGAGAACGTCCGCGGGCTCTATCGCGAGGAAGGCTACATCGCGGCCCGCATCGGCCAGCCGGAGATCCGGACGCTCGAGACCTCGGCCGACGGCAAGTCGCGGCAGGTGCAGCTGCGCATCCCGGTGAGCGAAGGCCGGCGCTATCGCGTCGGCAAGTTCGCCTTCGAAGGCAACACCGTCGTCAAGGGCGAGGCGCTGCAGCCGATCTTCAAGCTCGAGACGGGCGACTACTACTCCGAGAAGAAGATCCGCAAGGGGCTCGAGAAGGCGCGCGAGCTGTATGGCACGGGCGGCTACTTCGAGTTCACGGGGTTCCCCGACCTCAAGCCACTCGACATGGTCGACCCGAGCGACCCGGAGAAGTTCCTCCCCGAAGGCGCCGAGCCCAACGGGCCGCCGGTGGTCGACGTGACCATGCGGATGCAGGAGGGGGAGCAGTACTTCATCAACCGCATCACCTTCAAGGGCAACTCGACGACCCGGGACAACGTCATCCGCCGCGAGCTCAATCTGCTCGAGGGGGGCGTCTTCAACACCGAGTCGCTGAAGAACAGCGTGCGCCGCCTCAATCAGCTGGGCTACTTCAAGCAGCTGGAAGAGGGCCAGGAAGGCATCGACGTCAAGAAGACGCCGGGCGAGAAGAACAAGGTCGACGTGACGCTGGCGCTGCAGGAGCAGAACCGCAACCAGCTGACCTTCGGCGCCGGCGTGTCGCAGTTCGAGGGGTTCTTCGGCCAGCTGGCCTTCGCCACCTCCAATTTCCTCGGCCGGGGTGAGACGCTGTCGCTATCGTTGGCGGCCGGGTCGCGCACCCAGTTCTACCAGCTCGCGTTCACCGAGCCCTACCTGTTCGACCGCCCGATCACGGCCGGGCTCGACATCTCCCGCCGCGCCATCCAGTACATCGGCGCCTTCACGCAGGAGACATCGGGCATCAACACCGTGTGGGGCTTCCCGCTCTCGCGCAACTTCACGCGCGCGTTCCTCCAGTATTCGTTCGAGCGGACGACGATTCGCGACCTCAACGAGGGGTTCTCCGACCCCGCCGTCATCGGCCGCAATCCGTTCCTGCAGGACTCGCTGCTGCTGCAGTGCGTCACGACGCCCCCGACCGAGGAGAACCCGCTGGGCGGCCAGACGTGCACGCCTGGCGGTGCGCGCACCATCAGCAAGTTCGTGCCGAGCGTCGTGCACAACACGGTCGACAATCCGATTTTTCCCAACACCGGGCGCCGGTTCACGGCGTCGATCGATCTGGCGGGACTGGGCGGCAACACCAAGTTCCTCAAGCCGCGGGTCGAGTACGTGCAGTTCCTGCAGCACACCCGCCGCACGTCGGTCGGGTTCCGCTTCGAGGGCGAGTACATCCGGCCGTGGGGCGACACGCTGCCGCTGCCGCTGTTCGAGCGCCTCGTGCAGGGCGGCGAGTTCAGCGTCCGCGGCTTCGACATCCGGAGCATCGGGCCGCGCGATGCGGGGTCCGGCCTCGTGCTGGGCGGCAACAAGAGCCTGCTGTTCAACGGCGAGTACCTGATCAGCGTTGCGGGTCCCGTCCGGCTGGTGCTGTTCTACGATGCCGGGCAGGTGCGGGACATCGGGCAGAACTTCGCCTGGAGCGAGTTCAAGACCTCCACGGGCGCGGAAGTGCGTTTCTTCATGCCGGTCCTGAACGTGCCGTTTCGTCTGATCTTTGCTGCCAACCCTCAGCGAGAAGGGACGCTGCGGAACGACTTCACCCCGACCCGCAACTTCCAGTTCCGGTTCGCCGTGGGGTCCACGTTCTGAGCTGAGCCGCGGGTGTGTTTCAATGATGCGGGTCCGGCCCCGGGAGGGCCGCCCGTGCTGGGTCGAAAGGATTGCTGTCGATGAAGTCCGTGATTGCGATGTCCGTGTCGTGTCTGCTGCTGGTGGCCGCTGCTGCCAGCGCTCAAACTGCTGCGCCCCAGAGTCCCGCGCCTGCCGCGCCGGCCGCCGCGCAGCCCGCCGCCCGTCCCGCGCCCCGCCCCTTCCCGGCTGATGCGAAGGTCGCCTACGTCGACCTGAACACCATCGCGACGGCGAGCCGCGAGGGCCAGGCGGCCGGCGTCAAGATCAAGGATCTCCAGGGCAAGCGCACCGCCGAGCTCGAAGCCAAGCAGAAGCAGCTCCAGTCGGCGCAGCAGAAGCTCGAGCAGGGTGGCGCGGTGCTGAGCGAGGCCGCTCGGGCCGGCCAGGCCAAGGAAGTGGAGCGCCTGCAGACCGACCTCCAGCGCGCCAGCCAGGACGCGCAGAAGGAGATCCAGGAGTTCACGCAGGAACTGCAGGTGCAGTTCCAGCAGAAGCTCCTGCCGGTGATCGAGCAGGTGGCCAAGGCCAAGAACCTGCACTTCATCCTCAGCATCGCCGATGCCGGGGTGGTCTGGGTGGATGCCGGCCTCAACGTGACGGCCGACGTCGTCGCCGCGCTCGACGCCGCCACACCCGCGGCCAAGTAAGTCGTCCGCCAGCGGCAGCCGGGGCCCGGGGCGTTCATCGTCGCCGGGCCGCGCTGCCTCCTCCCGGCTGCCCACGAGTCCTCCGTGTCCATCCATCTCCCGCCAGTAGTCGATCGCCTCTGTTCGCGCTTTCCGCAGCAGATGGTCGACGCGGTCACCGACTTCACCTCGGGTGAACGGTTGGTCGCGATCAAGAACGTCACGGTCAACGAGGACTTCTTTCCGGGGCACTTTCCCGGGGCGCCGCTCATGCCGGGCGTGCTGATGATCGAGTCGATGGCCCAGGCCGCGAGCGTGCTGCTGCTGCAGATGGCCGACGGGTCGATCCTGCCGCACCGGGCCTCGCTGCGGGGCGCCGACGGTGTCAAGTTCCGCAAGCCGGTCGGCCCGGGCGACCGTGTGCGCCTCGAGCTGACCATCGAGCGTCGCCGCGCCACCATGGCCCGCGTTCGTGGCGTGGCCTACGTCCAGGATCAGATCGTCGCCGAAGGCACGCTCGTCATGGCCATCGAGCCCGAGCCTGCCATCATCCACCCGACGGCCGTCGTCGAGCAGGGGGCGGAGATCGGCGCGGGCACGACCGTGGCCCCCAACGCGGTGATCGGCCCCCAGGTGAAAATCGGCCCCCGCTGCAAGATCGGCGCGGGCGCCATCATCGACGGCGCGACGACGATCGGCGAGGGCACCGAGGTGTTCCCGTACGCGTCGATCGGGCTGATTCCGCAGGATACGAAGTTCCGCGGCGAGGCGACCCGTCTCGAGATCGGCAAGTTCAACGTCTTCCGCGAGTTCGTCACGGTGCACCGTGGCACCGACGGCGGCGGTGGCGTGACGCGCATCGGCGACCACAACCTCTTCATGGCGTACTCGCACGTGGCGCACGACTGCAAGGTCGGGCATCACACGATCTTCGGCAACGGCGCCACGCTGGGGGGCCACGTCACCGTCGAGGACTACGCCACGATCAGCGCGTTCTCCGGTGTGCATCAGTTCTGCCGCATCGGCAGCCACGCCTTCATCGGCGGCTACTCGGTGGTCACCAAGGACGCCCTGCCGTTTGCCAAGACCGTCGGCAACCGGGCCCGCAACTACGGCCTGAACACCATCGGCTTGCTGCGCCGCGGCTTCACGGCCGAGGCCGTCACGCGCCTGCGACACGCCTATCGCTACCTGCTGGTGTCGCGCCTCAACACCACGCGCGCGCTGGCCGAAATCGAGAAGGACCCGGAGCTGCACTGCGCGGAGGTCCAGTACCTCATCGACTTCATCCGGCAGTCGAAGCGCGGCGTGATCCTTCGCCGGGCGACGCGTCGTCCCGAGGACGTGTCTCCGGACGAGTAGCGCCGATGGCGTCCATTGGCCTGATTGCCGGCAACGGCACCTTTCCCCTGCTCGTGCTGGACGCGGCCCGTGCCCTCGGCCACGCCGTCACCGTGGTCGCCATCAAGGAAGAGACCGGCGACGACCTCGTCCAGCGGGCGGCGGCGGTCGGCGCGACGCTGCACACCGTGTCGCTCGGTCAGCTCGGCACCTGCATCCAGATCCTGCAACAGGCCGGCTGCGCCCAGGCCGTGATGGCCGGGCAGGTCAAGCACGCCAAGCTGTTTGCCAACATCACGCCCGACTGGACGCTCCTGCAGGTACTCATGCGCCTGCGCGCCAAGTCGACCGATGCCCTGATCTCGGCCATCGCCGACGTCATGCGCGGCAAGGGCATCGAACTGCTCGACTCCACCACCTTCATCCAGCCGCTGCTGGCGCGCGAGGGCCATCTCGCCGGCCCGGCGCCAGACGACACGGCTCGGGCGGACCTGGCGTTCGGCTACCGGATGGCCGACGCCGTGGCCGGGCTCGACATCGGCCAGACCATCGTCGTCAAGGACCAGGCAGTGGTCGCGGTGGAGGCGATGGAGGGGACCGACGAGACCATTCGCCGGGCGGGACGAATCGCGGGCCCCGGCGCCTGCGTCATCAAGGTAGCGAAGCCGCAGCAGGACATGCGGTTCGACGTGCCGGTCGTGGGGTTGCCCACGATTGCGGTACTGCAGGAGGCCGGGATCCGTCTCCTGTCCATCGACGCCGGTCGCACGCTCGTGCTCGACGGTCAGGCCGTCGCCGACGCCGCGGACGCGGCCAGGGTGACCCTGGTCGGGCGTCCTCTCGGAGAACAGGCACGTGGCTGACGCGGTACGGGTCGGAGTGGTCGGGGTCGGGGCGCTCGGACGCCATCACGCACGCATCCTCGGCGATACGCCGGGGGCGACCCTCGCGGCCGTCGTGGACGTGGACGAGGCCCGCGCGGCGGAGATCGCGGCGCAGCATGGCGCGGCCAGCCACCTCACCGATGCCTCCGGGCTCATCGGTCGCGTCGATGCCGTGACCATCGCGTCGCCGACCGAGGCGCATCACGCGCTGGCGGCGATGCTGCTCGATGCCGGCATCCACGTGCTGGTCGAGAAGCCGATGACGACGACCCTCGCGCAGGCCGACGACCTGATGGCCCGGGCCGCGGCGAAGGGGGTGGTGCTGGCGGTGGGGCACACCGAGCGGTTCAATCCGGCGGTGGACGCCGCGCGGCCGTTCCTGACGCGCCCCCGGTTCATCGAGGTCCATCGCCTCGGCACGTTCCCGGATCGGAGCCTCGACATCGACGTCGTCTTCGACCTGATGATTCACGACCTCGATGTCCTGTTGTCGGTGGTCGAGGAAGAGGTGATCGGCGTCGAGGCGGTCGGCGTGCCGGTGTTGACCGGGCGTGTGGACATCGCCAACGCGCGACTCAAGTTCGCCGGGGGATGCATCGCCAACCTGACGGCGAGCCGGATCAGTCGGGACCGCGTCCGGAAGGTCCGTTTCATCGAACCCTCGGCCTACGTGTCGGTGGACTACGCCAGCCGTGAACTCGAGGTCTGGCGTCTGCGCAAGGTGGAGGGGGCGCGGCCGGCCATCGAGGGCGGCCCGGTCCCGGTGCCAGAAGCCGAGCCGCTGCGCCGCGAACTCGAGGACTTCGTCGCGGCGATTCGCGACGGCCGAGCGCCCCGTGTGGATGGCGCGCAGGGCCGCCGGGCGCTCGCGCTGGCGCAGCGCATCAACGATCAGATGACCCAGGAATGATTGCCATGGTGGCCGTGGATTTCGACCAGCTGACCGAGGCCCTCGCGGCCGGTACCGCCCTCTCCGGCACGCAGTTGCGTGCCCTCGCGCACAGCCGCGATCTGATCGGCCTCGGCATGCTCGCGGCCGATGTCCGCACCCGCCTGCATGGTGGCCGCGGCACCTTCGTGCGCATCGAGACGATCGATGTGACGGGGCGTCCGGAGGATGCGGCGGTCGAGGTGCCGGCGGAGGCCGGTGAGGTGCGGTTCATGGGCACCCCCGTCTCGCTCGAGGCCGCCGTCGCAGCGGTGCGCGCCGTCCGCGCCACGACCGCGGTGCCGCTGTCCGGGTGGGCACTCGATGCGCTCGTCCACTGGGGCGGATCGCTGGCGGCGACGCTGGGGGCACTGCGCGCCGCGGGTCTGGATGCCGTGGCGACGGCCCGGCTCGATCGGCTGGACCTCGAGCAGCTGCGCGCGGTGGCTGACGCCGGCCTCGTCCTCCAGACGGTCACCGTCGGCGTGCCGTCCGACGACGACGTGCTGCTCGATCAGCTCGAGCAGCTGCGGGCGTGGCAGGCGGCGACCGGCGTCGTGCGCGCGTGCGCGCCGCTGCCGGTGGAGGTCTCGGCCGAGCAGCCGACCACGGGGTACGACGACATGCGGCACGTTGCGCTGGCGCGGCTCGTGCTCGACAACGTGACCCACGTGCAGGCGCACTGGACGCGGATGGGCGCCAAGCTCTCGCAGTCGTGCCTGCTGTTCGGCGCCAACGACATCGACGCGGTCCCCGCCCGCGACGCCATGCCGCACGGTCCGCGCCGCGCCATCCTCGAGGAGGTGCGCCGCAACCTGCAGGCCGCGTCACTCGACGTCGTGGAGCGTGACGGCGCGTTTGCGGAGCGCCGCGCGTGATCCGCATCGGCGCGGTCGGCTTTCTCAATGCCCGACCGCTCTACGCCACCCTGGCCGAGGCCGCCGACGTCGCGCTGCGGGCCGACGTGCCGTCCGAGTGCGCCCGTCTGCTGCACGCGGGGGAGATCGATCTCGGCCTGGTGCCGGTCATCGAACTCCTGCGTGGGCCGGTGACCTACGACATCGTGCCCGGCCTGGCGATCGGCTGCGATGGCCCGGTCAACTCGGTCGCGCTGTTCACGCGGGTGCCGCTGGCGCAGGTCCGGCGCATCGCGCTCGACGTCAGCTCCCGCAGTTCGGTGGCGCTGCTGCGCGTGTTGTGCCGACATCATTTCGGCATCACGCCGGCGTTCGTGGACGCCGCCCCCGATCTCGCGGCGATGCTCGACACCGCCGACGCGGCGCTGCTGATCGGGGACCCGGCCCTGCGGGCGCCCTGGGAGGCGTTCGGTGCCCAGAAGGTCGATCTGGGCGCGGCCTGGAAGGCGATGACCGGCCTGCCGTTCGTGTTCGCGGTCTGGGCCGTGCGTCCCGGGCTGTTGACGCCTGGGCTGGTCGGGCGTCTGCAAGCGGCCCGAGACGACGGGCAGCGTGCCATCGCGTCGCTGGCCGCGGCGGAGGCTGGCGGAGACGCCGTCGAGGCGGCCCGGCTCGAGCAGTACCTGCGCCAGAACATCCGCTACGATCTGGACGAGCGCGCCGTGCGCGGCCTGTCCCGGTATCTCGGCCTGGCGATGCAGGACGGCTGGGCCCCGGATCGCCCCGAGGTGTTGCGCGCCATCGACGCGCTGCTGCCGGTGAGTGCCGGCCCCGGGCCAGGGCCTGACCCGAGATCCAGACCCGAGATCCAGATGAGCGCTGACGAGAATCGGACCGACAGATGACCGTGGATGCAATTGCAGCGAAGGTGACGAGAGGGGAGCGGATCGACGCCGACGAGGCGCTGACGCTCTACCGCGAGGCGAGCACGTGGCAACTCGGCCGGCTGGCCGATGGCATCCGTGCGCGCCGCCATCCCGAGCGTCTGGTCACGTACATCATCGACCGCAACGTCAACTACACGAACGTCTGCGTGGCGCGCTGCAACTTCTGCGCGTTCTATCGCACCGTGGGCAGTCCCGACGGCTACGTCCTGTCCCGGGAAGAGCTGTTTGCCAAGATCGACGAGACCATCAGCGTCGGCGGCAGTCAGCTGCTCCTGCAGGGCGGACACAACCCGGACCTGCCGCTCGCGTGGTACGAGGACCTGTTTCGCGCCGTGAAGGGCGCCTACCCGACGTTCCGCCTGCACGCGCTGTCGCCGCCAGAAATCCTGCACATCTCGCGGATGTCGAAGCTGCCGGTGCCCGAGGTCGTCTCGCGGTTGATCGCCGCTGGTCTCGACAGCGTGCCGGGAGGCGGGGCCGAGATCCTCGTCGATCGCGTCCGCAAGCTGCTCAACTGCTACGGCAAGGCCACGGCCGACGAATGGCTCGGCGTGATGCGTGAAGTACACCTGCAGGGACTGCGCACGACCGCCACCATGATGTACGGCAGCGTCGAGACCCCCGAGGAGCGCATCGAGCACATGATGCGGCTGCGCGCGCTGCAGGACGAGACGCATGGCTTCACGGCCTTCATCACGTGGAGCTATCAGCCCGATCACACCGAACTGGCAGGCGTCGAACTGACGGGGGTCGAGTATCTCCGCACGCTCGCCCTGTCGCGCATCGTCCTCGACAACTTCGACAACCTGCAGGCGTCGTGGGTCACGCAGGGCGGCAAGGTCGGGCAGCTCAGTCTCGCCTTCGGTGCCAACGACATGGGCTCGGTCATGATCGAGGAGAACGTCGTCCGCGCGGCCGGGGCGAGCTTCTGCATGGACGAAGTCGAGATCGTGCGCAACATCGAGAACGCCGGCTTCACGCCGATGCGGCGGACGATGCATTACGACCTGGTGGGGCCGCCGGTGTTCCTGGAGCGCGCGGTGCCGCGTCGGCTGTCGCTCGACGTCGCCAAGCGCGACGGCGCCGATCTGATGCCGGCCGAACTCGCGGCGTACGAAGCGCGCACCCGCGCCGGTCGCGAGCAGCGCGCGCAGTCGCCGAGTTGAGCGGGCGATGATCGTCCGGGTCCACGCCGGGTGGCTCGTGCCGATCGCGGCGCCGGTGCTGCGCCACGGCTGGATGGACGTCGACACGGCGCGTGGCGACATCGTCGGCGTCGGGGCAGCGGAGGCGCCGTCGGAGCGGCAGGCCGATCGCCTGCTCGACCTCAGTGAGGCCGTGATCCTCCCCGGCCTCGTCAACGCCCACACGCATCTCGAACTCTCGCACCTGGCGGGACAGGTCCCGCCAGCCGACAGCTTCGTGGCGTGGGTGCGGGCCATGCTCGCCGTACGGTTCGGCACGCCTGCCGCTCCGGCCGCCGTGATCGGCGCCGCCAGGGAGGCGATCGCGTCGATGGAGGCGACCGGCACGCTGGGCGTCGGCGACATCGGCAACACCGACGCGTCGGTCTCGCCGCTGGCGGCCTCGTCGCTGTGGGGCGTGCATTTCCGGGAGGCCCTCGGTCTTCGCCCGGCCGACGCCACCCGCCTGCTCGAGGAGACACGGCTGGCGGTGCGCCGGACGCATCACACCCTGTGCGCGGCGGGCAACACGCGGCTGTCGCCCTCATGCGCCCCGCACGCGCCGTACTCCACGTCGTCGGACCTGATCCGCGGGCTGGCCAGTGGCTACGAGCCGGCCCGTGCCGTCTCGTCCATCCATCTGGCCGAGTCGACGGAAGAACTCGTGTTCCTGGCCACGGGGCAGGGCCCCCTGCGCGACCTGGCGGCCGATCGAGGCGCGTGGGACGGCACCTGGCCCACGCCCGGCGTCGGGCCCGTGGCCTACCTCGCGCAGTTGGGGGTCCTCCACCATGGACTGCTGGTCGTGCACGGCACACAGTTGCGCCGCGAAGAACTCCGGATGCTGGCCTCGACTGGCGCGACGCTCGTGCTCTGTGCCCGCAGCAACCGATGGGTCGGCGCAGGCGTCCCTTCCGTGAGCGAGGTGTTCGCCTCCGGGGGGGCGGTCGCCATCGGCACCGACAGCCTGGCCAGCGTGGCCGACCTCAACCTGTTCGCGGAACTGCAGGCGCTGCGCGACCTCGCCCCGGACGTGCCGGCCCGATCGTTGCTGCGCGCCGCCACGCTCGGCGGCGCCAGAGCGCTGGGCTGCGACGCTCTCGGAGTCCTGGCACCGGGCGCCACCAGCCGTGCCGTCGTCCGGGTGCCGCCACCGGCGGTCACGGACGTGGAAGAATGGTTGGTGGCCGAGGCGTCCGATACGTCCGACCTGCGGTGGCTCGACGATTTGCTCTGAGCCTGAGCCCTGAGCCCTGATGCCCTTCCTCTCCCGCCTCCGCACCTACCTCGCGTTCGTGCGCTTCAGCCATACCGTGTTCGCGCTGCCGTTCGCGCTGGTCGGGGCGCTGCTGGCGAGCCGGACCGTGGCGATGACGTGGGGACGTGTGGGGTGGATCGTGGCGGCGATGGTCGCGGCCCGGAGCGCGGCGATGGCGTTCAACCGCCTCGTGGACGCGCACTACGACGCCCTCAATCCGCGGACGGCGCAGCGCGAGATCCCCCGCGGCGCGATGTCGCGATTGGAGGCGTCGATCTTTCTCGTCGTCTCCAGCGTGGCGTTTGTCGTGGTCTGCGGCCAGATCAGCACGCTGTGCCTGGCGCTGGCGCCGGTCGCGCTGGCGATCGTGTTCTGGTACTCGCTCGCCAAGCGCTTCACGTGGGCCACGCAGTTCTTCCTGGGGCTGGCGATGGCGGTGGCGCCGGTCGGCGGGTGGATCGCGTCCGGCGGCGGCATGTCCTGGCAGCCCGTGCTGCTCGGCCTGGCCATCGGGACGTGGGTCGGCGGGTTCGACGTGCTGTATGCGTGCCAGGATCTGGACTTCGATCGCGCGCACGGGTTGCGGTCGATTCCGGTGCGCTTCGGCGTGGCGACGTCCATCGCGATCTCGCGCGCGCTGCATGTCGTCACGATCGCCAGTCTGGTCGTCCTCGGGATCGTGGCCGGGCTCGGAGCGGTCTATCAGGGGGGCGTGGCGCTGGTCGCGGCCTTGCTCGTGTTCGAGCAGTCGCTCGTGAGTGCCACCGACCTCTCGCAGGTCAAGCGCGCCTTCGACATGAACGGATGGGTGGGGTTGTTGTATCTGGCCACGACGGGATTGAGCATCTATGTCAGTTGACACGCCTCGCCGCATCGTTCTTGCGGTCACCGGGGCCAGTGGGGCGCTCTACGCGATGCGCACGTTGTCGGCGCTGCTGCAGCACGGGCAGCACGTCGACCTGGTCATCACCGAGTACGGGCGGCGCCTGCTCATCGACGAGCTCGGCCCCGCGGCCAAGGTCGATCGCCTGCAGGCGTACCTCGAGGAGACCTGGGGCGAGGGGGTGCGGCGCGGCGGGTGGGTCCTGCACAGCAACAAGGATCTCGGCGCGCGCATCGCCAGCGGCAGCAAGGGGGCCGACGCGATGGTCATCGTGCCCTGCTCGATGAAGACGATGGCCGCCATCGCCCACGGGCTGTCGCGGTCTCTGGTGGAGCGTGCCGCCGACGTCATGCTGAAGGAGCGTCGACCGCTGATCATCGTGCCGCGCGAGACGCCGATGAGCCTGCCGCAGCTGAAGAACATGGTGTCGTGTGCCGAGGCCGGCGCGGTGGTGGTGCCGGCGATGCCGGGGTTCTATCAGCGCCCGCAGACCATTGCCGATCTGGCCGACTTCATGGCCGGCCGGATTCTGTCGCTGCTCCACATCGACCACCAGCTCTATCCGCTGTGGGACCCGCAGGCGGACCGCGCATGACCGCGCTCGACCCGGGGCCGACCTACGGCGGCCTGACACCGGACACCGGCAAGGCGCCCGCGAAGATCGCCGGCATGTTCGACGCCATCGCCGGGCGGTACGACCTGCTCAACCACGTCCTCAGTGGCGGGCAGGACCTCTACTGGCGCTGGCGGGCGGTGCGGCGCCTGCGGCTGACCGGTCGGGAACAGGTGCTCGACCTCTGCACGGGGACGTGCGACGTCGCCAGGACGATGGTCAGGCGGGGCCTGGCTCGACGGGTGCTCGGCATCGATTTCTCGGCCGAGATGCTCAAGGTCGGCCAGCGCAAGCTCCGGGGCGAGGGGCGGGCCCGGGTGATCCCGCTGGTCAGGGGGGATGCCATGCGGCTCCCGGCCGCGACGGCGTCGATGGATGCCGTCACCATCGCCTTCGGGATCCGCAACGTGCAGGACGCCTCGGTGGCCCTGCGCGAGGTGGCGCGGGTGCTGAAGCCCGGCGGTCGCCTGGCCATCCTCGAGTTCTCGACCCCGCAGCAGCCGCTCGTCCGGGCCGCCTACCTCTGGTACTTCCGCAACGTGCTGCCACGGCTGGGCCGTCTGGTGTCCCGGCACGGCGAGGCCTATGCCTACCTGCCCGCCTCGGTCGAGAGCTTCACGCCCCCGTCCGAGTTCGTGGCCCAGCTCCAGGCCGCCGGGCTGACGCGCTGCGAGGCCGTCCCTTTGACCTTCGGCGTCGTCTATCTGTACGTTGCCGAGCGGCCGGCCTAGGGAGCGGCGCGTTCCCGAACGCGCCCGTGCCGCTCGCGGCCCCTGCATTCTCCGCGCGGCCCCCCTATACTGAAGAGACCGGATGTACATCGATTTCGAGGACCACCGACCCGAGCCGCCGACGATAGACGCGGCCATGTCACGGCGCGAGGCCGTGATGACCTCGGTGTTCCTGCATGCCGCGATCTTCGCCCTCCTCCTGTTCGGGCCGCGGCTGCCGTTCATCAAGGAATACCTGGCCCAGCAGGCGCAGCAGCAGCAACAGGAAATCGAGCGGCAGCAGGCGCTGGCGATGCAGCAGCAACAGCAGCAGCGCCCCCGCTTCGTGTACGTGCAGCCGCGCATCGACATGCAGGCGGCCAAGCCGAAGGACACCGCGTCGCTGGCCGATCAGGACCGTGTCTCGCAGACCACGCAGCGGGCGCCCGACGCGAGCAACAGCCAGCCGTTCTCGCGGGGCAACTCGCTGGAGTTCGTCGAGAAGCAGACGCAGAAGGACCTGGCGAAGGGCCGGGGGCCGGCGCCGGATCCCTCCGAGTCGCTGCGCGAGATGCAGGCCCAGCAGGCCCGCGCCGCCCAGCCGACGCCTCCGCAGAATCAGCCGACGCCCGCCTCACAGACGCCGGCCACCAACCAGGGCGTCAACGTCCGCGACGGGCAGAGTGGTCTGCTGGCGCGCGGGGACACCGGGGTCGTGGCCAATCCGCAGGCCCGCAACACGCCGGCCTCGGCCAGTCCGGCGGCGCGTCCTCCCGGGGGATCGCTCGGGCAGGCGCTGAAGAACCTCGAGAAGTACGTCCAGAACGAGGCCTTCAACAATCCCAACGGCGGCAATTCCCCCTTCGGTCCCTACATCCAGTTCGACACCAAGGGCGTCGAGTTCGGCCCCTGGATTCGCCGCTTCGTGGCGCAGATCAAGCGCAACTGGCTGATTCCCGAAGCGGCCATGGTCATGCGCGGTCACGTCGTCGTGACCTTCAACGTCCACAAGGACGGACGCATCACCGATGTGGCGATCAAGCAGCCGTCAGGCATCGATGCCTTCGACCGGGCCGCTGCCAACTCGCTGCAGTGGTCCAATCCGACCACGCCGCTGCCGCCGGAGTACCCCTCGCCGACGGCCTTCTTCACCGTGACCTTCTACTACAACGAGCAGCCTCCTTCACAGTGACCGGCGACGCGCACATGAGCGGCGCGGCGGCCCTCTAGGGGCGTCGACGTGACCGTGCCTCGTTCAGCGTCCGGGCGGCCCCTTCTCGTGGCCGTGCTCGGGCCCACCGCCACCGGCAAGAGCGCGCTGGGGATCCGTCTGGCCCGCACGTACGGGGGCGAGGTCGTCAACTGCGACTCGACGGCCGTCTATCGCCGCTTCGACATCGGCACCGACAAGGTGCCGGTGGAGGAACAGGGCGGCATCCCGCACCACCTCGTCGACGTCGTGGAGCCGACAGCGGTGTACTCGGCGGCCCAGTACGCCCGTGACGCGGCGACGCGCATCCGCGAGATCTCGGCGCGTGGCCGCCTGCCGGTGCTGGTGGGCGGCACCGGCTTCTACTTCCGCGCGCTGATCGAGGGCCTGTTCGACGGGCCCGGCCGCGACGATGCCGTGCGGGCCCGCCTGCACGCGCGGGCGGTGCGTCATGGGGTCGAGCACCTGCACCGGATTCTGCATCGTGTCGACCCGCCATCGGCGGCGCGGATCATGCCGCGCGACGAGAAGCGCCTGATCCGGGCGCTCGAAGTGTGGCTGCTGACCGGGCAGACCCTGTCGGCGCACTTTGCCGAGACGCGGCCGCCCCTGCCCGAGTACGACGTGTGCGTGGTCGGCCTGCGGTTGCCCTCGGAGGACATCGCGGCGCGGGTGGCGCGGCGCGTCGACGCGCAGTGGCAGCGCGGCGTCGTGCAGGAGGTGCACGACAACCTCGCGGCAGGCATCCCGCGTGACGCCAATCCGTTCGGCGGGCTCGTGTACCGGCAGATCCTGGAGATGCTCGATGGCGTGCGTGACGATGCCGAGACACGCGCGCTGATCGTGCGCGAGAACAGGCACTACGCGCGTCGTCAGCTGATCTGGTTCAGGAAGGAACCGAGAGTGATATGGTTGAACGGCGCCGGTGAACGCGACGACACGTTCGACGCGGCCCGCGCCCTGATCGAGGCCCACGGAGTCTGCCGCTGATGCCATCCCACCGCGAGTCCAAGCCGTCAGCGCCGCCCAACATCCAGGACGTCTTCCTGAACTCGGCGCGACGCGAGCGGCTCGTCGTCCAGATTCGGTTGATGGACGGCCAGGTGCTCGAGGGGCGCATCAAGAACTTCGATCGCTTCGCCCTGGTGATCGACCACGAGGGCGTCGACCACATGGTGTTCAAGCACGCCATCGCGACCATCCGGTCGAACCGCTCGGTCCCCAACTACTTCTCGTCGGCGACGCACGAGGCCTGAGATCGCGATCATGGGGCTCCGCTTCGAGCGGATCGTCGCCATCGTGCTCGACAGCGTCGGCATCGGCGAACTGCCCGACGCCGCCCGGTACGGCGACGCGGGCAGCGACACGCTCGGCAACATCGCGCGGCGCGTCCCCCTGCACCTGCCGACGTTGCGGCATCTCGGTCTCGACCGACTCGTGCCGGCGCTCGGGCCGCCGGCGGGCCAGGCGGCGGGCGCGTGGGGACGCATGGCGGAGGCCTCCGCTGGCAAGGACTCCGTGACCGGCCACTGGGAGATGGCGGGGCTCGTGCTCACGGAGGCGTTCCCGACCTTCCCGCACGGCTTTCCCCCGGAGCTGATGGCGGCGTTCGCGCGTGGCATCGGGCGCCCGGCGATCGGTAATGTCGTCGCGTCCGGCACCGAGGTGATCGAGCGCTTCGGCGCGGAGCACCTGCGCACGGGTGCGCCGATCGTCTACACCTCGGCAGACAGCGTCTTCCAGATCGCCGCCCACGAGGACATCGTGCCGGTGGCCGAGCTGTATCGCTGGTGCGAGGTGGCGTACGACCTGGTGAGTCGCGGGATGGGCGTGGGCCGCGTCATCGCGCGGCCGTTCGTCGGCGAGCTCGGCGCCTTCCGGCGCACGAGTCACCGGCACGACTACGCGCTGGATCCGCCGGCGCCGACCCTGCTGGATCGCCTGACGGACGCGGGGCATCCGGTGGTCGCGGTCGGCAAGATCAAGGACCTGTTCGCCGGCCGCGGCATCGCCCGCCATCTGGCCACCGGATCGGATGACGAGGGGATGGACCGGGTGGAGGAGGCCATGCGAGACGTGCCGCGCGGGCTGATCTGGGCCAACCTCGTCGACTTCGACGCCCTGTACGGCCATCGCAACAACGTCGAGGGATACGCCCGCAACCTTGAGCGGTTCGACGCCCGGCTGGCGGACCTGCTGCCGCATCTGCGCGCCACCGACCTCCTGCTGATCACCGCCGACCACGGCAACGACCCGACCACGCCCAGCACCGATCATTCGCGCGAGTACGTGCCGCTGCTGGCCACCGGGGCGCGCGTGGCGGCGGGTGTCAGTCTGGGCACGCGCGCGACGTTTGCCGATCTGGGGCAGACGGTGGCCGTCAACTTCGGCGTGGGACCGCTGGACCACGGCACGAGCTTCCTCGAGGCCCTCGGCGGCCCCGCCGAGCCCCACCCGTCCGCATGACCACCATCCGTCAGCAGCTCGAAGCCCGCGAACGGGCGATGCTCGTCCCGCAGGCGATGTTCAGCGACGCCACGCAGGGACGCGCGCGCCCGGAGGCCGAGGATCCGATCCGTCCGGCCTTCCAGCGCGATCGCGACCGCGTGGTGCACTCGAAGGCGTTCCGCCGCCTGAAGCACAAGACGCAGGTCTTCTTCTCCCCGGCCGGCGACCACTACCGCACCCGCCTCACCCACACGCTCGAGGTGTCGCAGATCGCGCGCACGCTCGCCAAGGTGCTGCGACTGCACGAGGAGCTGACCGAGGCCATCACGCTGGCGCACGACCTCGGTCACACCCCGTTCGGGCACGCGGGAGAGCGGGTGCTCGACAAGCTGGTGCCTGGCGGGTTCTCCCACGCGACGCAGAGCCTCCGCATCGTCGAGGTGCTGGAACAGCACGGCGGGGAGGGGTTGAACCTCACCTTCGAGGTGCGACAGGGCATCTCCACGCACTCGAAGGGCAAGTACGGGCTGCCGATCAACGTCCCGGCGTCGGAGCGGGCGGCGACGCTCGAGGCGCAGATCGCGCGAGTGGCGGACATCATCGCGTACGTCAATCACGACATCGACGATGCGGTGCGGGCGGGCGTGCTCGACCCGCGCGACCTGCCGCGGTCGGCCGCCGAGGTGCTGGGGGAGACCTCCTCGGACCGGATCGGGGTGATGGTGACCGACGTGGTCGAGCAGAGTCTGGCCTGCGGGCTGGAGTCGCTGCGGATGAGCGAGCCGGTGCTGCAGGCGCTGCTGGATCTCCGGGCGTTCATGTTCGCGCACGTCTACGAGAACGAGGTCGCGACGGCCGAGTTCGCCAAGGCCACCGGGATTCTGGGCGGGTTGTGGGAGAAGGTGCGGGAGCAGCCGGCGACCTGGCTCGACGTCCGGACCCTCGAGCGGGAGGGGCTGGACGCGGCCGCGCGGGACTTTCTCGCCGGGATGACGGACCGCTATGCCGTCCGGTTGTTCGAGGAGTTGTACATTCCTCGCCCGTGGATCGAGGCGCCCCGGGCCTGAGTCTGCTATCCTTGAACGTTCGCGCGGGTCCCCTGGACTGGCGCTGTGCTGCCCAGCCATGGTGATCGACCTCACGACCCTCGCCGCCGACCGTGTTCCTGTCGTCGCGGACATCCCCGCCGCGGCGCTCGACGCGCCCGCCGAGGACTTCGTCGTCGGGGGGCCGGTCCACTTCGAGGGCGATGTCGAGCGGGGCAGCGCCGAGACCTACCAGCTCCGCGGTCAGCTGCAGGCGCACCTGTCGTTGACGTGCGCGCGGTGCACTGACCCGGTCGACTTCGCGGTCGATGTGCCGGTGGACTTGCGGTTCGTGCCGGTGGCGGTCGAGAAGGCTCATGTCCGTCCCTCGCCGTCGGCGGTGTCCGACGATGACGACGATGGCCGTGAGATGAACGACGAGGATCCGTCGATCGTGCTGTACGACGAGCCACGGATCGACCTCGCGCAGGTGGCGCGGGAGCAGTGTTACCTGGCCATGCCGATGAAGCCGCTGTGTCGGCCGGAGTGCCAGGGTCTGTGCGTCCAGTGCGGCAGCAACCGCAATGTGACCACGTGCACGTGTGAGAACCGGTGGGAGGATCCGCGGTTGGCGGGTCTGAAGTCCCTCCTGAAGGACGCGGGCCCTCAGGCCCCGCGCGAGTAACCAGTCATGCCGAATCCCAAGCGACGTCATTCGAAGAGCCGTACGAGCAAGCGCCGTACGCACGACGCCCTCAAGCCGGTCGCCCTCGGGCCCTGCCCCCAGTGCAGCGAGCTCAAGCCGCCCCACGTGGTGTGCACCAGCTGCGGGTACTACCGCGGTCGCCAGGTGCGCCCGGTCACCGAGGAAGCCTGAGTCCGGCGCTTCGCGTGACGCGGGACGTGTCGCGCCGCAGCCGTGGCGAAGGCGGGGCGTAGGCGGATGCGCATTGCGGTGGATGCCATGGGGGGCGATGACGCCCCTCGCACCGTCGTGCATGGCGCGGTCGCGGCCGCTCGCGAAGACGGCCTCGCGCTGCTCCTGGTGGGGGCGCGTGCCGTGCTCGAGGACGAGCTGGCCCGGTTCCCTGAAGTCGACGGCCTTTCCATCAGCATTCTCGACGCGCCCGACGTGATCGGGATGGGCGAGCCGGCGCTGGCGGTGCGGCGACGGCCCGGTGCCTCCGTGCGCGTGGCGGCCGAGGCGGTGGCCGACGGCGC
>NZ_JALHPM010000132.1:0-18931 GCF_022842525.1 Luteitalea sp. | reverse complement strand
GCCGGGGCCGGGGCCGGGGCCGGCGCGGGTGTCGCGGCGGCGGTGGCGAAGGGGCGGCTCTGGGCCTCGTCATCCCGGCGCGCGCGCTGCGCCGGGTTGCCGATGGTGACCACCAGCGACCGCTGGTCGGCGGCCGGACGCACCTTGTAGAGGAAGGCGCCACTGAGGTCCACCACGACGCGCGTCACGAGCGGCGTCGTGCTGTTGCGCGCGACGCGGACGCGGCGGACGAGGCCGACGTTGACGGCCGTCGTGGCGGCGACCTTGTGAGTGACGCCGGCAAAGTCGAGGACCAGCCGCGGCGGGGCCGCATCGGGCACCTGGACGGCGGACGCGACCAGCTTGCCATCACCTTCGACGGTGATGAGCACGTCGCCCTCCTCGCGCGCCGCGCGGACGGCGGTGAGCGTGCGGGCGGCGTCCGCATCGGGCGGCACCTGGGTCGACTGGACGGTGGACAGCAGGGGTGACACGCGGTGACGCGTGTCGATGACCAGGCGCTGTCCATCCTGGACCTGCTGCGGGACCTCGCGGGCCTCGCGCGCCGTCCCTGCCGCCAGCGGCCACGCGGGCGCGCCAAGGGCGAGGAAGGCCGTGAGGGTCGCGAGGATCGGCGTGCGCGGGCGCATCATCGGTTCTCCTCGGGGGTTCTCAAGGTCTTGCGGATCTCCCGCTGCTTCACGGGAGACAGCGGGTCGTCGACCCGCTGCAGGAAGATCACGGCGTCGGTGGCCACCACTTTCACGGTGCCGTCGAAGAGCGCGTCGCCGGAGTGCACGGAGTACGTCTTGTTGTCGGGGGCCTGGATGATGGCGAGGAGCTGGCCCTTGCTCCGCAGCACGCCGCGGATGCTGACCTCACTGATCAACAGGCCCTTCACGCCGCTCGGGCGTCCCCCGACGGGAGCTCTGGCCTCGCCACGGGCGAGCAGGCTCACGAACGGGTCGCGCCGGCCGGCGGGGTCGTAGCCGGCGCGATCTTCGGGCAGGGAGGGCGTCTGCGGCGACGCCGCGGTGCCCTTCGGGGCCGGTGTCGTCACCGGCGTGGTGGAGGCGCCGTTGGCGACCGGGGCGGCGGCCTGGGCGAACCCGGGCACGACCATCACGGCCGACAGCAACGCGACGCGGCAAGTCAGTCTGAGCAACATGGCAGCACCTCAGCGCGCAGCCGCGGGAGGACGCGCCCCGGCGGCACCGGGGCGACGCCCGGTGACCGGCGCGGGCGGCGCCTCCATGAGGACGAAAGTGGTGACGGTGCACTCGGCATCGACCGTGGCCGGCGACGGCTCGGTGAGGCTGTGCGTCTTGATCCGGATGCCGGAGATGTTGATGATGCGCGGCATCCGACTGACCTTGTCGAAGAAGGCGCCCAGGTCGTGGTAGGTGCCCTCCAGACTCAGCGAGATCGGCCATTCCGCGTGCTGCGCCCGCTGCGCCACCGCCTGCGGCTTGAAGCCGCGGATGGTGAGGCTGGACTGCGTGGCCAGCGTCTGGATCCGCCGCAGCAGATCACCGACGTCCTTCTGCTCCGGCAGCACGTTGCGCAACGCCGCCAGACGGGCATTGAGCTCGGCGACGCGTGAGCGGAACTCGGGCAACCGACGCTCCTCGACGCGCGCCCGGGCGATGCCGGTCTCGATCTTCCGGCGTTCGCCATGGGTGCGCGCGACCTGCGCCTCCATGTCGACCGCGTACATGTAGTGGTGCGTGGCGACGAGCCCGACGCCGAGCACGAGATACAGGGCCAGCTGGGCCCACCACGGCAGCTTCTTGAGTCCGAGATCCATGGCCAGGGTCCTCAGCGCCGAGCCGCCGGCGCACCGGGGCGGGCGGGCTTGGTGTCGGCCGGGGTGTCGAGGGCCCCGAGCGGGAACAGGGCCCTGACCGTGAACTTCATCAGGTCCGCTTCATCGCGCCCGTTCTCGACCTCGGTGTTGACGATCTCGACGGGCCGCGTGAACGCCCCGGAACTCTCGAGGTTGCCAATCAGGTCCGACAGCGCGGTCAGCGTCGTCGTCCGGCCCTCGAGCGTGACGTCGGCGCCGGCCTGGGTCAGCTGGGTGAGCCAGACACGCTCGGGCAGCTGGCGGCTCACCTGGTCGAGCAGGGTGACCGGCGACCGCTGGCCCTTGCGCAGTTGCTCGATCAGCGCCACGCGCTGCTGCAGGAGCGCCGTCTGGGCTTCGAACTTGGCCAGTTCCTCGGTGACGGCCTTGAGTCGCGTCTCTTCGGCCTTGGCCTGCTGCAGCTGCAGCTCGGCATAGGTCTGCTGCGACTGGAGGTCGAAGTGGCGATACGCGGTCAGGCCGATGCAGCCGGCGACCATCGCCACGCCGATGATGTGGAGCTTGTTGGCGCCGACCCCCGAGAAGAGCGGGGCCTTGGCCCGAACGGGCTCGGCGGCGAGGAGGTTGACGCGAATCATCGGTCCCCCATCCGGCGAAGCGCGAGGCCGACGGCCACGGTGGCAGCGGCGGCAGCCTCGGAGAGCACCGGCACGCCGAACTTGGCGGCGTCGAAACTCACGGTCTTGAAGGGGTCGAGAAACTCGACCGGGTAGCCGAGGCGTTCCTGCAGGGCGTCGACCAACCCGATGACCTGCGACCCACCACCGGTCACGAGCAGGAGATCGATGTGGTCGGCGCCGGTCGTGCCGCGGAAGAAGTCGAGCGTCTTCTGGACCTCGAGCAGGATGGCCTCGGTGACCATCTGCAGGCTGGGTCCGGTCTGCGACGGGTCGAGACCGTCGGCCGCATACCCGCGCTTCAGCAGGTCGGCGCTCTCGTGCGCGATCTGGAAGTCCTTCTGGAGCGCCTCGGTGTAGGCGTTGCCGCCGATGGGCACGTCCCGGGTGAACAGCGACTGATCGCCGCGGACGATGTTGATGTTGATCGCGCTGGCGCCAATGTTGAGCAGGGCGACGATGGAGTCGCGCGTGCCGTAGTTGACCTCGTAGGCGTTCTGCAGCGCGAAGGCGTCGACGTCGACGATGGCGGGGACCCGACCGGCCTGGGCGATCACGCCGGTGTAATCGGCGATGGTCTCCTTCTTGGCCGCCACGAGCAGCACGTCCATCGTGGCGCCCGCGGCATCCTTGGGCGGCCGGCTCAGCACCTGGTAGTCCAGGTTGACGTCCTGGATGTCGAAGGGGATGTACTGCTCGGCTTCCCAGGTGATGGAGTTGGCGAGCTCGGCGTCGGTCATCGCCGGCAGCGTGATCTTCTTCACGATGACGGCGTTGCCCGAGAGCGACGCGGCGACGTCCCGGTTCTTGATGCCGAGGCGCTCGAAGAGCCGACGGATCGCATCGGCGACGGCGGTGCCATCGATGATGGCGCCATCGACGATGGTGTCGGCAGGCAGGGGTTCGACGCCGAAGGCGACGACCTTCCAGCCCTTGCCCGAAGCCTTCAGCTCGACCGCCTTGATGGCGCTCGACCCGATATCCAGTCCGACGACGGGTTTCTGTTTGCGGAACAGCACGCCGACCTCACTCGTTCCGGACGTTCCCACGGTCGGCCTCATGCCGGACGCGCAGGTTCGTAACCAACAGAGCCATAGGCAAGGGCGGTGCCAACCAGATTTGCAATCGAAACACCCACGTTCTGCCGGACCGTGGCGGGAACCGCACGCGGGTTCGGTGCGCGCGCTGGCAGTTTTGTGACAGGGGTTGTCGGAGAAGCGACGTTGGGGCTCAGGACTCGAGGCTCAGGACGGGCTCGAGGCGCAGGGCTCACACGGCCCAAGGCCCATGCCCCAAGGCCCACGACCCAGGGCCGCGGAAACGCCCCATTGAGTGGCGAGCGGAAGAGGTGTCATACTGGGGGGCCGCTCCCAGGTCGGCATTCAGGACTGTCCGGGTGGCAGTCCGCCCCCTTCCCGCCCCCTTCCCGCCGCGAGGCGGGCGCCTGCGGTGGTGTGGGCGCGGGGATGTGGTTGACACGGTGTACCTGAGGCGCGTATCCTCTCCTTTTGCTGTGTGTCAGCAAGGAGCAAAAGGGTCATCATGAGCACGTTCATTCCGAGCGCCAAGTCCATCGAGCGACGCTGGCACGTCATCGATGCGTCGGGCCAGTCGCTCGGGCGGGTGGCCAGCCTGGCCGCCAAGGTTCTGCAGGGCAAGCACAAGCCGACCTACACGCCGTTCATCGACTGCGGGGATCACGTCGTCGTGGTCAACGCGGGTCAGGCCGTGCTGACCGGGCAGAAGGAAGAGCAGAAGCTCTATCGGTATCACAGCGGCTATGAGGGTGGGTTGCGTGAAGAGCGCGCCAAGGACCTTCGCCAGCGTCGTCCGGCGCGCCTGATGGAAGAAGCCATCCGGGGCATGCTGCCGAAGACGACGATGGGCAGCCAGATGTACCGGAAGCTCAACGTCTACGAGCGCGCCGATCATCCGCACGCGGCGCAGAAGCCCCAGTCCCTCGAGGTCGAGTAAAACGTGTCAGTCATCCAGTATTACGGGACGGGGCGTCGCAAGACCTCGACCGCCCGCGTGTTTCTGCGTCCTGGCACCGGCCAGATCACCATCAACCACAAGCCGATCGCCGATGCGGTGAACACCGAGGCGCTGCGCCTGCAGGTGCGTGCGCCGCTCGTGCTGACCGAGACGCTGGACAAGTTCGACATCGTGGCGACGACGTCGGGCGGTGGCATCTCCGGCATGGCGGGTGCGTTGCGGCTGGGCATCTCGCGGGCGCTTTGCCTCTACAGCGGCGAGCTCCGGGGGCGTCTGAAGAAGGCCGGTCTGTTGACGCGCGACCAGCGCGGCAAGGAGCGGAAGAAGTACGGCCTGGCGGGCGCCCGCAAGCGCTTCCAGTTCAGCAAGCGTTAACTTTTCGGCTGTGTGGCCGGCGAGGCCCGGCCCTGTCTGTACCGTGTTGGAGGAAGCTTGACCCCGATTGCTGTCAAAGACCTGCTGGAGGCCGGTGTTCACTTCGGCCACCAAACCAAGCGCTGGAACCCGAAGATGAAGCCGTACATCTTTGGCGAGCGCAATGGGATCTACATCATCGACCTCGGCAAGACCGCGCGGCTGTTTCGCGATGCCGAGCAGTTCGTGATGCAGCTCGCGTCGGAGGGCCGCACGCTGCTCTTCGTCGGGACCAAGCGGCAGGCCCAGGAAGCGATCGCGGAAGAAGCGGCGCGCTGCGGCATGTTCCACGTCAACCAGCGCTGGCTCGGGGGACTGCTCACCAACTTCACGACGATTCAGCGCAGCCTGGCCCGTCTCCGTGACCTCGAAGCCATGGAAACGGACGGCCGGTACGACATGCTGTCGAAGAAGGAGATTGCGCGGCTCGAGAAGGAGAAGCGCAAGCTCCAGAAGAACCTCGACGGCATTCGTCACATGGAGCGCCTGCCCGATGCCGTGTTCATCGTCGACACGAAGCACGAGCAGATCGCCGTGGACGAGGCCCGCAAGCTGAAGATTCCGGTCATCGGTATCGTCGACACCAACTGCGATCCCGATCAGGTGAACTTCGCCGTGCCGGGCAACGACGACGCGCTGCGCGCCATCCGTCTGTTCGCCTCGCGCATCGCCGATGCGGTCCTCGCCGGCCGTGGTGTCCGCGAGTCCGCTCAGGCCGAGACGGTCCTTCCCGTCGGGCCTGATGGCGAGGCCGTCGGCAAGTCGGGCGAGCCCCTCCGCGCCCAGCAGCGCCCTGCCCCGCGCACCGCTGCACCCAAGTCCGAACCCGCCACGCCTGCCTCGGTCTGACCGAGGCAGGTCGTCGCGGTGCCCTCCGAACGCCGGCCGAGCAGAGACCCGGCCGGCGTTTCGCGTGTCTGTCCATTTCCACCCGTCCCATTTTCTGGAAGCACACCCCATGGCAATCACTGCTGAGATGGTCAAGAACCTGCGCGAGCGTACCGGCGCGGGCATGATGGAATGCAAGACGGCCCTCACCGAGAGCAACGGTGACGTCGAGGCCGCGATCGAGTACCTCCGCAAGCGCGGCATGGCCCAGGCCGCCAAGCGCGCCGGCCGCGTCGCCTCGGAAGGACTCGTCGGCATCAAGCTCAACGACGACCGCACGCTCGGCGTGATGGCGGAAGTGAACTGCGAAACCGACTTCGTGGCACGCAACGACGGCTTCAAGGCCCTCGTCGACGAGGTCACCACGACGGTCTTCACGAGCGATCAGCCGCACGCCGCGCTGGTGGCCGCCGACGGCCCGATCGGCACCCGCATCACGGCAGAGATCGCCAAGGTCGGCGAGAACATGGGTGTGCCCCGCACGGCCAAGCTGACGGCTGACCACGTCGGCAGCTACAGCCACATGGGCGGCAAGATCGGCGTACTGGTGCAGCTGCAGGGCGCCACGGGCGAGGCCACGACCATGGACGCCTTCAAGGCCTTCGTGACCGAGCTCGCCATGCACATCGCCGCGGCCGCGCCACAGTACCTGACGCGCGCCGAGGTGCCGGCCGAGGCGGTCGAGAAGGAAAAGGAAATCTACCGCGCACAGATGGCCGAGTCGGGCAAGCCCGCCAACGTCATCGAGAAGATCATCGAGGGCAAGCTCGGCGCCTTCTACGAGCAGGTCTGCCTGGTGGACCAGCCGACGATCCGCGACCCCAAGGTCAAGGTCTCGCAGGCGCTCGCCACCGTGTCGAAGGCCGTGGGCGCCCCGGTGACGATCACGGGCTTCGCGCGGTTCAAGGTCGGCGAAGCGAGCCAGGGCTAGACCCGGCCGAGGACGAAGGACCGAGGAAAGAGGAGGGAGGTAGGACGGAGGAAGCAACACCGTTCCTCCTTCCTTCTACCTCCCTCCTCCGCCCCCTACCTCTCTCCTCCCTCCTCATTCCTCCGTCCTCATCGTCGTCTCTCCAGCAGCTATAATCGCCTCGGCATGTCACGTCCCGCGTATACCCGTGTGCTCCTCAAGTTGTCCGGCGAAGCCCTCATGGGTGATCAGGGATATGGCGTCGATCCCGCCGTCGTCACGCGCATCGCGGAAGAGGTGGCCGAGATCCGGGCCATCGGCGTCCAGGTGGCGATCGTCATCGGCGGCGGCAACATCTTCCGCGGCATGGCCGGCAGCGCGCGCGGCATGGATCGCGCGACGGCCGACTACATGGGCATGCTGGCCACCGTCATGAACGGGCTGGCGCTGCAGGATGGCCTCGAACACCATGGCGTGCCGACGCGCGTGCTCACCGCGATCGAGATGCGCGCCGTGGCCGAGCCGTTCATTCGCCGGCGGGCCATCCGGCATCTCGAGAAGGGTCGCGTCGTCGTCTTCGCGGCCGGCACGGGCAATCCGTACTTCACCACCGACACCGCCGCCGCCCTGCGCGCGATGGAGGTGAAGGCCGACGTCATCATGAAGGCGACCAAGGTCGACGGCATCTACACCGCCGACCCGAAGAAGGACCCCACCGCCACGCGTTACGAACGCATTACGTATCTGCAGGTGCTGGAGCAGGGGCTGCAGGTGATGGACGCGACGGCGATCTCCCTGTGCATGGACAACAAGATGCCCATCGTGGTGCTCGACCTGAACGAGCGCGGCAACATGCGCCGCGCCATCATGGGCGAACACGTGGGCTCGCTGGTCACCGCCTGATCACGGAGCAGGACACACGACGATGGACGTCTCTGATCTGAAGTCGCTGTTCGACGAGTCGCGCAAGCGCATGGGTGGGGTCATCGATCACCTCAAGCGCGAGATGACCGGCGTGCGCACCGGGCGCGCCTCGACCGCCCTGCTCGACAACGTGCACGTCGATGCCTACGGGTCGTCGATGCCGCTCAACCAGGTGGCGCAGCTCTCCGTCCCCGAATCGACGCTGATCGTCGCGCAGCCGTTCGACCCGCAGCTGATGGGCGCCATCGAGAAGGCCATTCGTGCGGCCAACCTCGGCCTCAATCCCGCCAACGACGGCAAGGTCGTCCGCATCCCGCTGCCGCCGCTCACCGAGGAGCGGCGCAAGGAACTGACCAAGGTCATTCACAGGCTGGCCGAGGAGGCGCGCAACGGCGTGCGCCAGGTTCGCCGTGACGCCAACGACCGCCTCAAGAAGCTGCTCAAGGACTCCGAGATCTCGGTCGACGACGAGCGCCGCGGCCTCGACGAGGTCCAGAAGCTGACCGACCAGCACGTCGGCCAGATCGACGACCTGCAGAAGAAGAAGGACCAGGAACTCCTCACGGTGTGACCCCCACCGTCGCCATCCTCTTCACCGGCGGCACGATCTCGATGCGCATCGACGCGCGATCGGGATCGGCCGTGCCGGCGATGCGCGGCGATGACATCCTCGCCCACGTCCCCCAGCTCGCCGCCCTGGCCGACATCGAGCTCGAGGACGTCGCGCAGTTGCCCGGTCCGCACGTCACCCCCGAACACATGTGGCGCCTCGCCAGGCGCGTCGCCGCCTGGCTGGAACGCCCGGACGTGGACGGCGTGGTCGTCACGCACGGCACCGACACGCTCGAGGAAACGGCCTACTTCCTCGACATCGCCCTCCGCACCGACAAGCCGGTGGTACTGGTGGGCGCCATTCGCACGATGTCGGAGCCGAGTTGGGACGGGCCGGCCAACCTCGTCCACGCCGTGCAGGTGGCCGGCTCCCCTGTCTCGCGCGCCCGCGGCGTGATGGTCGCGATGAACGAGCAGATCCTGTCGGCCCGCGAGGTCGAGAAGGTGCACACCGAAGCCGCCGCCTCGTTTCAGTCGCGGGAGTTCGGTCCCGTCGGCGTGGTCGATGGGGGCGTGGTCCGGTACCTGCGATCGAGCCCGCGCGAAGGCGCCTGGTTCGATGCCGAGGCCGACGGTCTGCTCCGGGTGCGACGGATCGAACCCGATGTGGACCTGATCAAGGTGGCGGCCGGCGCCGACGGACGCTTCGTCCGCTGCTCGCTCGCGAGTGGGGCGAAGGGCCTGGTCATCGAGGCGCTGGGGCGGGGCAACGTCCCGCCGGCCATGCTGGAGGACCTGGGCGTCGCCGTGACGCAGGGGCTGCCGGTGATCCTGACCTCGCGGTGTGGCGCGGGGAGCGTGCGGGAGCGCTATGGCTACGAAGGTGGCGGCCGCGGCCTGCGCGACCTCGGGTTGATCTTCGCCGGACGGCTCAGCGGCGTGAAGGCCCGCATCAAGCTGATGCTCGCCCTCGGTCACACGCAGGACCACGAGCAGTTGCGCGCGATCTTCGAAGACCCGATGTCGTGAAACAGGCTCAGGGCTCAGGGCTCAGGCTGTTGCCTGAGACGTGAGCCCTGAGACGTGGGACTTGAGACTATTCGTCGCCGAAGCTGATGCCGAGCGACTTGGCGGTGCGGACGACGTCGCCGTCCGCCGGCACGAGGCGCATCTTGCCACCGACATCGGCCAGCGGGACCGACCCGATTTCGGGCGGGTGGAAGGCCACCATCCGGTCGCTCTCGCCCTTCATCAGCAACTCGACGGCCATGGCGCCGAAGCGAGTGGCGAGCATGCGGTCGAAGCTGGTCGGCGAGCCGCCACGCTGCAGGTGGCCGAGCACCACGGTGCGCGTTTCCTTGCCCGTCAGCTTCTCGAGTTCGGCGGCGATGCGGTGACCGACGCCGCCCAGACGCTCGACGTACCCGCCGTCGGCCGCCTTGACGAGCGAGACCTTGCCGCCCTTGGGCACCGCCCCTTCGGCCACGACGACGATGCTGAACTTCGCCCCGTAGGCGTCGCGTTCCTTGATCCGCTTGGCGACGATGTCGATGTCGTAGGGAATCTCGGGGATCATGATGACGTCGGCCCCACCGGCCACGCCCGAGTAGAGCGCGATCCAGCCGGCATACCGACCCATGACCTCGACGACCATCACGCGCTGGTGCGCCTGCGCGGTGGTGTGCAGCCGGTCGATGGCGTCGGTCGCGAAGGCGACCGCCGTGTCGAAGCCGAAGCAGTTCGTCGTGCCGACGATGTCGTTGTCGATCGTCTTGGGCACGCCGATGATTGGCATCCCCCGCTTGTTGAACTCGTGCGCGATGGACAGCGTCCCATCACCGCCGATGACGACCACGCCGTCGATCTGCAGCTTGTGGAACATCTCCATGCAGCGCTCGGCGTAGTCCTTCGGGCCATCCGAGGTCTCGATCGGCTTCAGGAACGGGTTGCCGCGATTGACCGTCCCGAGGATGGTGCCGCCCAGGCGCAGGATGCCCGTGACGTTCCGCGGGGTCATCACGGTGTGGCGGTTCGTCTCGAGCAGCCCGTCGAAGCTGTTCTCGAGACCGAGACATTCGATACCGTGGTTGTAGGACGACTTGACCACGGCGCGGATGACCGCGTTCAGGCCGGGGGCGTCGCCGCCACCGGTGAGTACACCAATCCGACGGACCTTGCTCATACGAAAACGTCTATCCTCTGGAGAAATCGGGAGTGCCGGCGCTCGCGCACACGGGGAACCGCTGAAGTATAAACGGAAATCAGGGCATCCCCGTGCGGAGATGCCCTGAGCCCCCGGATCGGCTCCAGCTAGCGGGGCTGTCGGCGCGTGACCTGGTCCCAGACGGTGGCGGCGCCACCCCCGATGGCCGCCCCGATCAACGCGCCCTTCTTGCCCGTGGCCAGCGCGCCCACGCCCGCCCCGGCGCCGGCCGCCGACCCGATGATGACCGCGCTCTTCTGCCAGCTGCGCTTTGCAGGGCGTCGATACTCGACCACCCCCTCACCAGAGCTGACGCGCCGCGCCTGGGGCCGCTCCATGGCGACGGTGCGAACAGGTTCGGGGGACGGGGCCCCGGAGGTCTGGACGGGTGCCGACGTCGCGTACGCCGGGGTCGCGTCTGCCGGAGGGACGCCAGCACGCATCGCCGGAGCGGCGGGCGCGACGCCCGCGGGCACCATGGGCGCCGCGGCGACACACTCGACCTGCGGCACCAACGCTCCCTGCACGACGACCTGCCGCATCAGGGGCTGCTGCCCCACCGGGCAGGACAGGAGCACGGGCGTCGACACGGCCTGACTGGCGGACGCCACGGGCTGAGGTCCGAGCGCCGTCGGCGTCGAGGACGACGGCGGTGCACACGCGGCGGCACCGGCGATCACGATGGCGATGGCGGCGGTGCGGCTGAGAGCGGAGAGGGAGAGGGTACGCATCAGTGACCTCCTTGGCCTGCTCCCTGCCACACCAAGGGGCGTGCCAGGCCCGTTTTCCCCTCGAGGACGCACTTCGGCACGGGCACACACCGGTCGAGCGCGATCTGTGCGGGATGGGCTGTGCTCTGCGGAGGACGTTCGAGCGGCGCGCCCCTGAAACGACGAACGCCGCGCGGCCGGAAGGCTCGTGCGGCGTAGAGGATGTTGGTGGACGGCAGGAGGCTCGAACTCCCGACCTCCGCGTTGCGAACGCGGCGCTCTCCCAGCTGAGCTAGCCGCCCCTTCTTCCCTGTCGAAGCCCTCAGGCGCGACAGCCGCCCGTTGACCGAACGCAGAGTGTAGCACAGTCGGCGCATCTCCGACACGTCGGCCGTCTGCCTTGGGCGCAGCCCTGGCCAGTGGATGGACGGCGGAGGCCAGGGGCACCGATGCTGGGCGATTCGGCAGTAGGAAGGCGCAGACGGCCTTTCTATAATGGGGACACTGTGCCCATCTTCGAATACCGCTGCGACCACTGCGGCCACCGCTTCGAAGCCATCGTCCTCAATGGCCGCCAGCCGGACCTGTGCCCGGCCTGCGAGCATCCCGACCTGCGCAAGCAGATCTCGACCTTCGCGGCGCACGCCTCATCCGGCAGTGCCATGGCCGCAGGGCCTGCCCCGTGCGGCTCCTGCGGCGACCCGCGCGGCCCCGGCAGTTGCCGCACGCACTGACCGGAGCGCTCCCCTGTTTCACCTCCGCCGCCGCTCCCCCGTCGCCGTCGCCGACACCCTGGACCACATGGCCGGGCTGTGCCGCGCGCTGGGGCGCGGCCCTGAGGCGACCCACTGGGCGCAGTTGTCCACGGCCATCCGGCGCGTGCTGGATCACCAGCCACGCACCCCGTGGAGCCTCGTTCGCCGATCGCTCGACGGGCAGGGCCTGTTGGCCGTCCGCGACTCCGAACTGCTCGACCGCGTCCGTCGTGCCGACCACGACGAAATCGCCCACATGCTGCGGCGCTTGCCGGCCGGCGCGCGCGCGCTGATTCGGCAGGGCCTGCATCCGCTGCGGCACCGGGTGGCCGACGAAGACGTGCTGCTCGACGCCGACCTCGAGCGCCACCTGGCCACCGACCTCGTGGACGCGCTGCTGCCCGAGGGCCCCGAAGACGCCCTGGTGCCGCTCGGACGCGCGTGGATGCAGGCCAAACAGGCGCGGAAGGAACTCTCGGCCGCGGCAGGCGCCCCCGACGACTGGCACATGGTGGGCGGCTTGCGACGGACCGATCCGGTGAGTCCGGACGTGGCCCTGCTCGCCGTGACCGGGGACCCCGAGGGGTGGACCCGCCGCGCCGCCGGGGCGCTCCCACGCGACACGCTGGTGGTGGCGGGCGCCCGTGCGGTGGCCGTGGCCGCCGATCCCGAACCGATCGTCGTCCACGCCTTGCCCGCCACGGCGGTGCCGACGAGCCTGGTGTGGTACACGGGCCCGCGGACGCACGTGCGCGACGTCAAGGCACGCGCCCAGGCCCTTGGCCTGGACTTCACGCGGGAGGCCCTGCTCGAGGGCGGCCGCGCGGTCGCGCTGGCCGACGAAGCCGACTTCTACGCCCGCCTGCAGTTGCCGTTCATCCCGGTGGAGTTGCGCGCACGCGCGGGCATCCTCGACACGGCCGTCGCCGGTGGGTTGCCGACGCTGCTGGACGTGAGCGACATCCGCGGCGACCTGCACATGCACACGGTCTACAGCGATGGGCGTGACAGCGTCGCCGGCATGGTGCACGCGGCGCGGGCGCTCGGCTACCGGTACATGGCGATCACCGATCACTCCCCGACCTCGCGGGCGTCGCGCGTGCTGACGATCGAGCGGATCGCGGAGCAGGCCGGCGAGATCGCGGCCGTGCGCGCCCTGGTGCCCGACATCACCATCCTGCACGGCATCGAGTGCGACATCCAGGAAGATGGCACGCTCGACGTCCCCGACGCCGTCCTCGAGCGCCTCGACATCGTCCTGGCCTCGATGCACGAGAGCTACGGGCATTCGCCGGCGCGCATCCTGCAGCGGTACGAACGGGTGGTCCGCCACCCGCTGGTCAACGTCATCACGCACCCGGCCAACCGGTCTCCGGGACGACAACCCGGCTACGCGCTGGCCTTCGCACGTCTGTTCGAGGAAGCGGCGCGCACCGGCACCGCCGTGGAGATCGATGGGGCGCCCGGCCATCTCGACCTCGATGCCCCACTGGCGGAGATGGCGGCGGCGATCGGCGCGCCCATCCTGGTGGACAGCGACTGCCACATGGCGGATCGCCTGGGTCGACAGATGCGGTTCGGCGTGGGCCTCGCCCGACGGGCCGGACTCACGAAGGACCAGGTGCTGAACACCCGCGAGGTGGGGGCCATCACCGCATTCGTCGCCGCCAAGCGTCACGGTCGCCCGTGGCAGCCATGACGACGACATCCGTGGCGCCCGGCGCTGCGTATTCGCAAGGGAGGACTGCATGAGACCGACCCGGCGCCTGCTGTTGCTCGTGTCCCTGACCGTGATTTGTGCCGCACGACCGGGCGCGGCGCAACCGTCCGGCGATGCGCTGGCAAGAGCCGTCCAGAGCCACTACCAGCAGGTGCGGGACTTCACCGCGTCGTTCGAGCAGGCCTACGTCGGCGGTGCGCTGAAGCGCCGCAGCGTGGAGCGCGGCACCGTGGCCATCCGCAAGCCCGGCCGCATGCGCTGGGACTACGAGCAGCCCGAGCAGAAGCTGTTCATCTCGGACGGCACGCGGATGTACTTCTACGTGCCGGCAGACAAGCAGGTCCGGGTGAGTGCCATGCCCGAGGCCGGCCGTGTGCCGACGCCCATCCTGTTCCTGGCCGGCCGCGGAGACCTGCTGCGTGACTTCACGGTGCAGGAGATCGCCGCCCCGGCTGGCAGCGTCGGGGCGCGGGCGCTGCGGCTCCGGCCGGTGCGCCCCGAGCCCGAGTACGAGACCCTCACCCTGGTGGTCGATGGCACGACCTACGCCATGCGCCAGCTGATCGTGGTCGATGGCCAGGGCGGGACGTCGACGTTCAGCTTCACCAATCTGCGCGAGAATGTCGGCGTGGCCGAGAGTCGCTTCGTGTTCAGCATGCCCAAGGGTGTCGATGTCGTCACGCAGGAGTGAGTTCGACCAGGTCCGCATCGTCACCCGTCTCACCCTCGCGCTGCTGGTCGCCGCGACGCTGAGCGCGTGCGCGACCAACCCGAAGCCCTACCGCGTCGGCCAGCTGGCCGAGCAACGCGACGACTTCGACCAGGCGATCGTCGCCTACACGCAGGCGCAGGTCGCCGACCCCGACAACCGCGAGATCGCCCTGGCGTTGAAGCGCGCCAAGCTGCGCGCCTCGGCCTCCCACCATTCCAAGGGCCGCCGGTTGGCCGGCGCCGGCAAGTACGAGGAGGCGCTGGTCGAGTTCCAGCTCGCGCTGGAGTTCAACCCGGCCAACAGCGACGCCGAGGACGCCGTCCGCGAGATGCGGGTGGCCCTGCGCACCAAGATGGCGGTGCGGAAGGACGGCGGCACGCAGCTCGAGTCGCTGATCAGCCGGGCCCGGGCGCTGCCGCCCGAAGGCCGGGACCTCCCCGAGCTCACGCTGCCAGACTCGCTGGTCTTCCGCGACGCGGGGAGCCGGGACGTCTTCACGTCGCTGGCCCGCTTTGCCGGCATCAGCCTGGTGTTCGACCCGCAGTTCCGCAGCGTGCCAGTGTCGATCGATCTGCGCGGCTCGACGCTGCCTGATGCGCTCGATGCCATCGGCAAGGCCACCGGGACGTTCTGGCGCGTCAGCGCCCCGAAGACGGTCACGGTCGTGCCCGACACCGCGGCCAAGCGGCGCGAGTACGAAGAGGAGGTGATCCGCACCTTCTATCTCAGCAACGCCGACCTCAAGGAAACGCTCGACCTGCTGCGCATCGTCGTCGATGCGCGTCGCCTCTCGCCCATCACGGCCACCAATGCCATCTCGATCAAGGACACGCCGGAGCGCATCGAGGCGGCATCGCGCCTGCTGGCGGCGATCGACAAGGCCCGCGCCGAGGTGGTGATCGAGGTGGAACTGCTCGAAGTGGCCCGGACGCGCTTCAAGCAGTACGGCATCCAGATCCTGTCGCCGGGCAACGAGACCGGCCTGGCCGGTCAGGTGGATGCGAATCAGGAGGGCGGCCTGACCCTCGAGCAGCTGACCAATCTCGGCAAGGGCGACATCTTCTTCACCAACCTGCCCGGGCTCTACTACCGACTGCTGAAGGCGGACAGCGACACGCGCACGCTGGCCAATCCCCAACTGCGCACCTCGGACGGCCTGCCGGCCCAAGCCAAATTCGGCGAGGAAGTCCCGGTCCCCCAGGTCACCTTCGCACCCATCGCGACCGGCGGCGTCAACCAGCAGCCCATCACGTCGTTCACGTACCGCAACGTCGGCGTCAACATCGACATCACGCCGCGCACGCACCACAACGACGACGTGACGCTGGCGGTGAAGATCGAGATCAGCAGTCTCTCGGGCACCGGGTACTCGGGCCTGCCGACCTTCGGCACGCGGTCGATCACCACCACGATCCGCCTGCGCGATGGCGAGACCAACCTGCTGGCCGGCCTCATCCGGGACAACGAGCGGACCGTGCTGCGCGGCATCCCGGGGCTGAGCGACATCCCCGTCATCGGCCGGATCTTCGCGAGCAACGAACGCGAGACGCAACAGACCGACGTGGTGCTGATGCTGACGCCGCGCATCATCCGCGTGCTCGATCTGACCGAGGAGGACCTGCGGCCGTTTCTTGCCGGCCGTGGTGGCGGGCCGGCGGCCGCGAGCTTCGATGTCCCGAGCGTGACCCCGCTCCCCCTCCGCCCCGCCCAGCCGCCGCCGGACGGCGACGGGGCCGGGTCCCAGCCGTTCTTCCCGCAGCTGCCGGCCATTCCGGAGCAGCGCACCGTCCCGACGCCAACCCCGCGGACGCTGCCTCCGGCGCCGCCCCCACCGACGCCGCCAGGCGTCTAGTCCCGACTACCCCTCTCGAGACACGACGGCGCCGAGCGCCGTCAGTCGCTCGACCACGTGCGCGTAGCCGCGCTCGACCGTCTCCAGCGGGCCGACCACGCTCTCGCCCTCGGCGGCGAGGGCGGCGGCGATCAGGGCCATGCCGGAACGCAGGTCGCGGGTGTCCAGGTGACGCCCCCGCAGCGGCGTCGGCCCCGTCACGACCATGCGATGCGAGTCGCACAGAAAGATGTCGGCACGCATGCCGCTCAGTTGCTCGAGCGCGAACAGGCGCAACTCGTACATCCAGTCGTGGATGAGCGTCCGCCCCTGGGCCTGCGTCGCCAGCACGGTGAACAGGCTGACCATGTCGCTGGGAAACGCTGGCCAGAGCCCCGTCACGAGTCGCCCGAGGGCCACGCAGGGCCCAGCACTGACGCGCACGCGGTCGTCGTCCACGTCGCACGGCACCTGCATGCGCTGCAGGACGCTGACGATGGGCTCCAGATCCTCGGGCTGTGCCCCGCGAACGTCGATGGCGCCGCGCGTGACGGCGGCGATGACGGCCCAGGTCCCGGCCTCGATGTAGTCGCCGCGCAGCGTGTGCGTGGCCCCGTGCAGGTGCGACACGCCGTGGACGCGCACCCGCGACGTGCCGGCCCCGTCGATCTGCGCGCCCATGGCGACCAGGAGCTGACACAGCTCCACCACGTGCGGTTCGGTCGCGGCGTGACGGATCTCGGTCTCGCCGCTCGCAGTGACGGCGGCGAGCAGCGCCAGTTCGGTGGCGGTCACCGACGCCTCGTCGAGATAGAACGACGCGCCGCGCAGCCCCTCCGGCGCATCGAAGGCGTGTGCCTCCCCCTCGATGGCGCGAGCACCGAGCGCGGTGAGCGCCTGCACATGCGTCGACAGGGTGCGTCGCGAGGGGAAATCGCCTCCGGGCGGGGCGAGATAGACTTCCCCGACACGCGCCAGCAGCGGCCCCATCAGCAGCATCGAGGCGCGTACCCGGCCAACCAGATGGGCGTCCGGCATCGACCCTGGGCGCGCCGCGGCCCGCAGGACGAGCGTGCTGGTGCCCCGCCCTTCGATCGAGGATCCGAGGCCCGCCAGCAGGTCGAGCAGCACGTCGACGTCGCTGATGCGCGGCACGTTGTGCAGCGTCACCGCCTCGGTCGTCAGCAGGCTGGCCACGATCAACGGCAGCGCCGCGTTCTTGTTGCCTTCCACGGTCACGGCGCCTTCGAGGCGACGCCCTCCCTGCACTCGCAGCACGGACATGTCAGCGCTCGCTTTCGTTTGTGGGTGTCGGCCGGCTGCCGTGGTCGTCGGGGCGACGCACCGGCGAGGGCCACTCGCCGAGGTAGACGACCTCCTCGGTCAGGCGCACCCCGGTCGACTCGGCGACAGCCCCCTGACAGCGTTCGACCAGCGCACGGACGTCCGCCGCACTCGCCCCCGGGGCCACGACGATGAAGTTGGCGTGCAGCGTCGAGACGGCCGCGCTGCCCTGGTGCGCGCCCTTGAGACCGGCCCGATCGATCAGCGCGCCGGCCGACCGCGGCACGCCCGCGGGCAGCGGCGCGTCGTCCGCCGGATTCTGGAAGATGCACCCCGCGCTCGCCTGGTGCAGGGGCTGCGTGCGCTTGCGGAACGCGAGCGACGTGCGAGCCGCGTCGCGCAAGTCTTCCGGTGCGGCTCCCGGCGTGACCGCGAAGAGCACGGACAGCACCACCTCGCCCGAGTGCTGGACGCGACTGCGGTCGTAGCCGAAGGCCATCGCGTCGACGGGCACCTCCTCGACATGCCCGGACGGCGACAGCACGCGTACGCTGCGGACGTGCTCGCTGATCAGCCGCCCCTGGAAGTGGGCATTGCCGCAGATCGCGCCGCCCACGGTGCCAGGGGTGCCGGCCCAGCGCTCGAGACCCGCGAGGCCGCGACCGGCGAGCCACCGCACCAGCCCGTTGATGGTCACACCGGCGTCGGCGCGCACACCCGACGCGTCCTCGAGTCTGATGTCTCCACCATGGATCCGCAGGGTCACCCCCCGGATGCCCTCGTCGGACACGAGCACGTTGCTGCCACCGCCGAGGACCGTGACCGGCACGCCGTGAGCACGCGCCACGCCGACGACGGCGGCGACGGCCTCCGGCGCGGCGACCGTCACCAACAGGTCAGCCGGACCACCCACGCGCATCGTCGTGAGGCGTGCGAGCGGCACCCGGCGGTCGATGACGGCCGAGGGCGCCGCCGCGCGCAACGCGTCGACGAACGCGTCGGGCAGAGGGTCATGTGCGTTCATGATGGACGTGCTCCGAAGTCCTGCTGGGCGAGGCGCGCGCGCATCGCCTCGGCGCGCGTGCAGACGGTGAACCGCACCGGGTCACCCGGGGCGAGCTGGGCCGCATGTGGCAGGTCCGCCGTGATGACCACGGCCACCACCGGATAGCCGCCCGTCGTCTGCCGCTCGGCCATCAGGAGGATCGGCTGCCCCGTCGGCACGACCTGGATCGCGCCGGTCACCGTCCCGCTCGACGCACGCGTCGGCGCCACCAGGGGCACCGGGGGGCCCTCGAGCGGATATGCCATGCGGCTGGCCGTCGGCGCGACGACGTAAGTACCGGCCTGGAGAGCCGCGAGCGCGGCGGCCGCTTCATGGCCCTCCGGGCCGGGCACCACGCGCAGGACGGGGCTCGGCGCCGGGGACGGCCACGTCCCGGGCAGCATCGGCCCGATGGCGCGATCGCCGACGTCCAGCACTGCGCCATCATGCAGCGCGCCACGGCGCGGCAGCATCGGCCAGGCACTGCGGCTACCGAGGACGACTGGTGCGTCGAGTCCCCCTCGC
>NZ_JALHPM010000131.1:0-19246 GCF_022842525.1 Luteitalea sp. | reverse complement strand
ATGCCCGGCGGTGGATCGCGTGCTCTCGGGGGGCGGGGCGGGGTCGTGGGCCGACCGCGCCGAGGCGCTGGAGGGACTGCAGGCCAGCATCGCGCCGATCCGCGTCATCGTCGGCGGCGGCGTCACGCTCGACGGGATCGACGTGCTGACGGCGCGGACGACTCTGCGTGAACTGCACGTCGGGCGCCTCGCCAGGGCGGGCCAGTCGTTTGCGCAGCCGGTGGATGCCGCAGTGGTGGCCGAACTGCGGGCGCGCTGGATGGAGACCGGGCGCTGACCGCAGTCAGCGGGCAGCATCCCCCGGCAGGGGCTGCCGTCAGGCCTCGCGGGCCTGCTGCAGGCGCGCGACCCGGTCCGTGTCCATCTGGATGGCGAGTTCGGTGACGTGACCGTCGATGTCGACGGTCATCGCGACGTCGGCGTTGCTGACCCAGGCCTCGGAGGTATCGCGCAGTCGGCCGGTGAGGTCGATGTGGCCGGTGGCGAGGCCGTGCCGAATCTCGAAGTTGCGCAGGGCGATCTCGGGGGCGGTGAGCGTGTACTGCAGCGCCTTCACGAGAAGCCGGTAGCCCCCGGGGCCGCGCGCCACCAGGCGCACCAGTGGGTCGGTGGTCGGTCGGCCGAACGTGTCGTCGTAGGCCCGTCCATTCAGGCGGAACACGGCGTCCTTGTGCAGGATGCCGTCCGGCAGGTCGAGGCTGCCCCGGTTGAAGGCGGCCACCCACTCGGCCACGCGTCCCACGAATTCACCGGGCGTCAGCATCGGCGGGAGTGTAGCAGCGCCGCGGTGTCGCCGCCCGCCCACCGGCAAAATGTGCAATTCTTGCCGTTCCGAACCGTTCAGAGTCCGCTACCCATGACCTATACCGTCGAAATCATGCTCCGCCACAACGAGAAGGTGTTCACCGAGACCATCCACCACATCGGTGGGGAGGACCCCTCGGCCTGGACCGCTGACGATGCGAGCACGGTGCTGCACACCACGCTGCTGGCGATCGACCGTGCGCTGAACCCCGGTCGCACGGACGAGCCCGCCGCGCTCACCTTCCGCGGCATCAACTGGATCGTCTCGCCGCACGACAAGGGCGTCGTCATCGCGCTGGAGATCCACAGCGCGTCGGCGGTGGCCGGGCCCTTCGCGATGCCGCTCGAGCAACTCGACGCGCTGCTCACCGAGGCGGTCAAGGCCCCGACGTCGGCAGGCGTGGTGCACTAGGGGGAACTCGGAAATGCCGAATGCCGAATGCCGAATGTCGCATCAGGCAAGAGGCGCGAAGCGTAGAGAGCGGCGGGGGCTGGACGCCAGTGCCCGCTGCCTGCAGGCCGGGATGGCGAAACTGGCAGACGCACGGGACTTAAAATCCTGTATCGCGGAAGCGATGTGCGGGTTCGATTCCCGCTCCCGGCACCACCTCTCGCTGCGCTCGCGGTGCTGCGGGAGCGGTCCTCAGGCTCGCGGCTCCGCCCTGCGGGCTCGCCGACGAGCTCGATGCCCGCTCCCGGCACCCTGACTTGCATTCAGTTCCACCAGGAGTCTCCAGATGGTTGGATGGACGGCGCACGTCGAACCGGTGGGTGTCGTGCAGGCCGCGGTGGTGGCCGCGCTCCTGACGGCGCTCGTGGTCGGCACGTGCCGCGTCTGGCAGTGGTGGTCACGCCGCCCGTGAGTACGGGGCTGGGCAGCCTCACGGCTCGGCACGCGCACGGCACTGGATGTCAGGCGCGCGTCAGAGCGGTTGCGCCTGTGGAGGAACGGCGATGCCGAAGCTGTGGAGTGTGACAACGGTGATGTGTGTCGCGGCGCTGACCCCGATCGCCGCGCTCCTCGCCGGTGGAGTGGCCCTGGACCTGGGATGGCTGACGGAGTTCGCGGTCGTCGTGCTGACCATCACGGCGCTCGCGATCGGGCTCGCGATCGTCTTCGGGGTGCGCTGTCCCACGTGTTGCCAGCTGGCGACCCTGGGGAGGTATGGACAGAGACCCGTGGCCCTGACCTGCGCGAAGTGCAACGAGGACCTGCGCGTTGCGGCCCCGCTGTTTCGCTGGGGGTGGTAGACCGTCGCGGCGTCCCAGGTGCGGGCGTGTCATGCTCGCGTCGCTGGCCCCCCGCTGTGCTTGACGCGACGCCCGTCGCCGCACAACCTTGCAGGGCTCAGGGCTCAGGGCTCATGACTGAGTCCACCTGTTCCCCAGCGCCATCGCAAGGAGACCCATGACCCACGACGTGCAACAGGAGCGGGCGATCAGCGCCGCTGACGTCCTCGACCGGATCGGCGCCGGGCTGATCGAACTCAATGGTCGGCTGCAGGCCGCCGACGAGGAGACGCTCGGTCGACACGAGTTGCTCGAGGCGCTCGATGCCTTCGTCGAGGCGACGTTGCCGGACCTCACCGACCTCTCGATGCAGATCCGGCCGGCGCGCATCGTGCGTCCGGGGGAGTCGTAACCAACCTCGTACGACAATAGGGGATGACCGAGTCCTCGACCGGCCTCGCCGGGTCGTCCGCCAGCGTGCACGCCGTCGACGAGCGTCTGCCGCTCCCACGCCTGGCGGTGCTCGGTCTGCAACACGTGCTGGTGATGTACGGCGGCGCCGTGGCGGTCCCGCTGATCGTCGGCCGCGCCCTCGGTCTGACGCCCGCGCAGGTCGCCATCCTGATCTCCGCCGACCTGTTCTGCTGCGGCATCGTCACCCTGATCCAGTCGCTCGGCGTGACGCGCTTCTTCGGCGTCCGTCTGCCGGTGATGATGGGCGTGACGTTTGCGGCCGTCGGCCCCATGGTCGCCGTGGCGCAGGTGCAGGGCGGCACCGACGGCGCGCGCGCGATCTTCGGCGCGCTGATCGGCGCCGGGATCCTCTCCATGCTGCTGGCGCCCGTGATGGGACGCCTGCTGCGGTTCTTTCCGCCCGTGGTGACCGGCACGATCATCGTGATGATCGGCATCAGCCTGATGCGCGTCGGTATCGGATGGGCGATGGGCGGTCCCGCCAGCACGGCCCAGCGTGTGGACGTGCCGCGGCTCGAAGCCCTCCTGGCGTCCCGGCCGGCGGGCACGACGACGATGCCGCTCACGGTGCCGATGGTCGACAACCCGGCCTACGCCGCCCTCGACCACCTCGCCGTCGCGACGTTCGTCCTCGTCGTCATCCTGCTGATCACGCGCTACCTGCGCGGGTTCCTCGCCAACATCGCCGTGCTGCTCGGCGCCGTCACCGGCTGTGGCGTGGCGGCGGCGATGGGCGAGATGACCTTCGATCGGGTGGCCAGCGCGCCGTGGTTCGCCCTGGTGTATCCCTTCGTCTTCGGGGCGCCCACCTTCGACGCCTTCCTGATCGGCACCATGACGCTGGTGATGGTCGTGGTGATGATCGAGTCCACCGGGATGTTCCTGGCGCTGTCCGACATCACCGGCAAGCCGCTGTCGCGCGCCGAACTGACCGCTGGCCTGCGTGCCGACGGGCTCGGCACGCTCATCGGCGGCCTCTTCAACACCTTTCCCTACACGAGCTTCTCGCAGAACGTCGGCCTGGTGAGCGTGACTGGCGTCAGGAGCCGCTGGGTGTGCGTGGCCGGCGGCGTGATCATGATCGGCCTCGGCCTGCTGCCGAAGATGGCGGCCCTGGTCGAGGCGGTGCCGCTGTTCGTGCTCGGCGGGGCCGGTCTCGTGATGTTCGGGATGGTGGTGGCCAGCGGCATCCGCATCCTGTCGACCGTCGACTTCCGCGGCAACCGGCACAATCTCTACATCGTGGCGATCGCCGTCGGCTGCGGCATGGTGCCGCAGGAGGCGCCGCGCTGGACCCAGCAGATGGTCCACGGCCTGCGTCCGCTGCTCGAGTCCGGCATCCTGCTGACGTCCATCGCGGCGGTGCTGCTCAACCTGTACTTCAACGGTGGCCGGCCGCAGACGCCGGGCGAGGAGGCCGTGCACCTCGACGCATCGGCCTGAAGGTGGGGCCGTCAGCCAGCCAGGCGGGCGAGCGTGAGCGCCAGCACCTGTGCGCCGCGCGCGATGTCCTCCGGCGAGGCGTACTCGTCGGGGCGGTGGCTCACACCGCCACGGCACGGAATGAACAGCATGGCCGTGGGCGCGACGCGCGACATGAACAGCGCGTCGTGATACGCCCGGCTGATCATCCGATCGTGGGCGAGGCCCAGCGCCTCGCAGCTGGCCGTCAGCGCGTCCACCACCGCCGGATCGCACGCGGCCGGCGGATCGGCATTGACGACCGCGGTCTCGATCGTCACCCGTCGTCGCGCCGCGATCTCGGCGCAGGCGGCGGCGATCCGCGCGAGCACCGCATCGCGACGCGCCTGGTCGATGTCGCGGACGTCGATCTCGACGTCGCATCGGCTCGGCACGCTGTTGACCGCGCCGGGAAAGACATGGCACACGCCCGTGGTGCCGACGGTGTCGATGGCCCCGGTGGCGACGGCCGCCGCCTCCACCGCCAACGCCACCTCGGCCGCGGCGAGGAACGCATCACGGCGGTCGGGCATCAGGACGGCGCCCGCGTGGCCGCCCTCGCCGTCGACCGTGACCCGCAGGCTCGCCGGTGCCGCGATGGCGGTGACGACGCCAAGGGGGATGTGGCGCTGCTCGAGGAGGGGGCCCTGCTCGATGTGCAACTCGACGAACGCCGCGTAGTGCGTCGGCCCGAGCGCCACCGACGCGAGGTCGCCGGTGAAGCCCGCCGCCTGACGTGCCTCGTCGAGCGTCACGCCGTCGCGATCGCGAAGGCGTGTCCCACTGTCGGCCTCGAGCCGCCCCGCCAGCAACCGACTGCCGAGACACCCGATGCCGAAGCGCGTGGGTTCCTCGGAGGTGAACAGGACCACCTCCAGGCTGCGCCTGGGCACGACGCCCGTGGCGCGCAGGGCACTGACGGCCTCGAGGGCGCCGAGCACGCCGACCGTCCCGTCGTACATGCCGGCGTTGGGAATCGCATCGATGTGCGATCCGGTGGCCACTGCCGGCAGCGACGGATCCGCGCCGTCCCAGCGCGCGAACGTGTTGCCGACCGCATCGACGCGGACGGTCAGGCCGTCCTCCTCGCAGCAGGCGCGAAACCACGCGCGTGCCTGGCGGTCCTCATCCGTGAAGACGACGCGCGTGACGGCCGGGGCCTGGCTCGTCGAGAACGCGGCGAGCGCGTGCAACCGCGCCGCGAGCCGATCGCCATCGATGCGTGGGATCGTCACAGCGCTGCCCGATTCCAGTCCTTGTAGATCAGGTACTTGGCGGGCGTCTTGCCGATGGCGCCGAACCACTGCGGACACCACGGCGCCATGTAGATGAAGTCGCCTTCGGTCACGGGGTACCACGCATCGCCGAGGCGGTAGATGCCGCCGCCCTCGAGGAACAGCAGGCCGTGTTCCATGACGTGCACTTCCACCATGGGCAGCGACGCGCCCGGGTTGTAGGCCAGCGTGTTGACCGCGAAGTCGTACACGACATCGGCCGGCACCAGCGATCGCACCTGCAGGTCCGCATTGCCCAGCACGGGCTGTGACGCGATGGCATGCTCCACTCCGGAGAACGCTGCCGGGGCCGCCGCGCCGGACTGGGAGGGACCGCCGGATTGGGAGGGATCGCTCGCCGAGCGGTCCGTGCCCGGCAACGGGACGTACGGCTTCTCGATGACGGTCGCGCGGGCCCCGCTCGTCGATCGCAGGGCGCTGTCTTCGCCCCCCGGCTGGTAGGCGTACCCACCAGGGCCCAGCGTGACCGTTCCCATCTGCACGTCGCCGGACAGCACATAGACGAAGCGCTGGACCGACGCCGGCGGCACGTAGCCGTCAGCCTCCAGTTCCACCGTGTACTGCGTGAACCCGGCCCCGATGGTCGGCGACGCATGCACGATCGCCACCGCACGCGACATGCCGGCCCAGGCTGCCCGGATGAACGTGTCTGGCGTGTGCACCAGGTGGTCGGCGCGATGCGCACTGCGGGTGTGGCCTAGCGAGAACATGTGATCAGGTGCCCCTTGCTGCGCGCGGTCGCCGCGCCGTCGACGATGATGGACTCGCCGCGCCGGAGGGTGCGGCGGACGACGCCGCGGAAGGATGAGCCACGGTAGGGGCTCATCGGATGTCGATGAAGCGGATGGGCCAGCGTGGTCGTGTCGTGCAGCGCCACCAGGGCCAGGTCGGCATCGGCCCCGACGCGGATCGCGCCCTTCTGCCGCAGGCCGAACCGTGCGGCCGGCGTCGCGGCGAGCAGCTCCGCGATGCGTGGCAGTGCGATCCCGCGTGCGTGGACGCCGGCATCCAGCAGGACCGACAGCGTCGACTGCACGCCGGCGATGCCGCCCCACGCCCGGAAGAACTCACCGGACTTGAGCGCCGGCGGCGCGGGGGAGTGGTCCGACCCGATGATGTCGATCGTCCCGTCGGCAACGGCCTGCCACAACGCGTCGCGCTCACGGGCATCGCGGATCGGCGGCGCGCACTTGGCGACGACCCCGAGCCGTTCGACATCCTCGGTCGTGAAGAAGAGGTAGTGCGGACACGTCTCGATCGTCACGTCGACCCCGCGGGCCCGCGCCTCGGCCGCCACGGCAACGCCGCGGCCGGAACTGACGTGCACGAGATGCAGGCGGGCGCCGGTTTCGCCCGCCAGGTGTGTCGCACGCGCGATGGCCTCCACCTCCGCTGCCACCGGGCGTGAGGCCAGGAAGTCGCGGACCCCGGTGCGGCCCGCGGCGAGCAGCCGCGCCGAGAGACCCGCCGTGATCTCCTCGCTCTCGGCGTGCACGGCCACAGGTAACCCAAGACGCACGGCTTCCTGCAGGCCCTCGAAGAGCGTGAGGTCGTCGGCGCGCGGGAACTCCGGCAGGCCGGAGTCCGACATGAAGGCCTTGAACCCGATGGCCCCCGACTCGGCCAGCGCCCCGAGGTCGTCGCGGTTGCCGGGCACGAGGCCTCCCCACAGCGCGAAGTCGGTGATCGACGCGGCCGCCAGCGCGGCCCGCTTGCGCTCGAACTCCGCCGCCGTGACCGTGCAGGGCGTCGAGTTCAGCGGCATGTCGATGAACGTCGTGCCGCCACCCGCGGCCAGCGCCAGGCTCCCGGTGGCGGCCCCCTCCCACTCGGTGCGGCCGGGCTCGTTGAAGTGCACGTGCGCATCGACGACCCCGGGCAGCACGTGCAGGCCGCTGGCATCGATCTCCTCGGTCCCGCCCGAGAGACCGGGCGCGATGTGCACGATGCGTCCGTCGCCGATCGCCAGATCGGCGTCGACGAGTCCCTCTGGCGTCACCAGCGTGCCGCCCCGAATCACGATCTCATGCATGTCGCGGATCCCACCGATGGAGGAACTGCAGGCCGACCTCGAGCGCCGCAGCGACATCCTCGACCAGGACGCGTTCGTCGGGGTGATGACTGATGCCGCCCGGGCTCCGCAGGAACAGCATCGCGGCCGGCATCTGCGGCGCCACGATCATGGCGTCGTGTCCGGCGCCACTGGTCAGGTGATGCACGGTCAGCCCCGTGGCGGCGATGGCCTCCGCCAGGATGCCCGTCAGGGCCGGGGCCATCGCGACAGCCGGCTGATCGAGATGCCTCGCGATGTCCACGGCCACGCTTCGCCGCCGACCGATCGCGTGTGCCCCCTCACAGAGGTGATCCACCGCCGCGCGCCGCACCTCGTCTGTCGCATGTCGCACGTCGAGGCTGGCGACGACGCGGCCGTTGATGACGTTGCGGATGTTGGGCGTGGCATGGAGCTGGCCGACCGTCGCCATCAGCCCGGAGGTGGTGTGCGCGGCGTGCTCCACGAGCAGCATCCACTCGGCCGCCGCCGCCAGCGCATCCCGCCGCAGCGGCATCGGCGTCGTCCCGGCATGATTGGCCTGTCCGGTGAACGTGAGGTCGAGTCGCGACTGCCCGGCGATGGCGTCGACCACGCCGAGCGGGGCGTCGAGGTGCTCGAGCACCGGACCCTGTTCGATGTGGAACTCGAGGTAGCCGGCCGCGTCGAGACGCGCCTCCTCGAGTTGGTCCGCATCCAGTCCGTACGACCGGATCGCCTGCCTCACGGAGATCCCGTCGGCATCGGCGAGATCGAGCAGTGGCGCCGCGGTGCCGACGAGCGCGCGGCTGCCGAGGAACGGCACGCCGAAGCGGACGCCTTCCTCCTCCGCGCACCCGACGACCTCGAGCGTGAAGGGGACGTGCCCCTCGAGCAGCTCGACGAGCGCGAGGCCGAGCACCACCCCGAGCACGCCATCGTACGCACCGGCGTCACGCACCGTGTCGAGATGCGAGCCGATGACGAGGCGGGGCCCCTGGCCGATGGTGCCGCGCAGGTTACCGACGGCATCGAGGCGCACCTCCATGCCGCACGCCTCCATCCACGCGCGCAGGTGACCGTGGACGTCCCGCATCGGCGGCGAGAGGAACGTCCGCGTCGTGCGTCCGGGCTCCTCGCTGCAGGTGGCCAGCATCTGGCAGCGCGCGATGGCGCCACGTGCGGCGTCGAGGCAGCGCGACATCAGGAGCCCCGATAGGTGCTGTACGCGTGCGGCGACAGCAGCAGGGGCACGTGGTAGCTCCCCGAGGCGTCGGCCAGGCCGAAGCGGATGACGATCTCGTCGAGGAACGGCGGCTCGACCAGCGCCACGCCATCGGCCCGCAGGTAGTCGCCGGCGTGGAAGGTGAGTTCGTAGACGCCGGTGGGGATCGTGTCGCCGGACAGCAGGGGCGCATCGGTGCGTCCGTCGGCATTGGTCGTCACGGTGCACACGTGCAGGCGCGTGGCGGCCTCGACGCGGTGCAGGTCGATGGTCAGGCCGGCCGCCGGCCGGCCGCGCGTGGTGTCGAGCACGTGGGTCGAGAGGCGAGCCATGTCAGCGCGTCAGGCTCAGGCCGAGACAGCCGTACGGCGGGCGCGCCTCGGTGTAGACGCCGACGGTGTCGCCATCCTCCGCGATGGTGTCCCACGTGCGGTTGTTGGCCTCGAGGTGCACCGCCGCGATCGACGGCAGTTCCTCCAGGATGCGCGTGCCGAGCTGGTGAATCACCTGCTGGATGCTGCCGGAGCTGAAGGCATCGAAGACGTCGTGCGTGAGTCGCGCGATGGTGCGCGAGACGGTGCCTTCCGAAGACGCGGCCATCGGACTCGTGTAGTCCCACTCGAGGTCGAGCCACATGTGCAGGGGGCGATTGGCGATCTCGGGCAGCGTCGTGTACTCGTCGCGGACGAAACCGGTGAAGGCGCTGCCCCCGAGGCGCAGCAGGCGGAAGCCCCGGATGCCCGACGTGGCCTCGATCACGCCCGCGCGGGTCACCTCGACCCGTGCCGTGGCCTGCTCGGGGCCGCCCGGCGCGAAGCTCCACGTGCCGCGGGTGGCATAGGGCACCTGGACGGCCGACACCTGGACGCCCTCGACCTGCGGGTAGCGCGCGAGGAACGTCTCGGCGAGGAACAGGCTGTAGGCCTCCAGGTCGTGGCCAGCAAACGCCATCGTCTGGCGCTGGATGAAGTTCTTCATCGAGTCGGTGGCGATCAGCCCGGTGTTGTCGCCCGTCGTGTACGTCGGCCAGAAGGCGTCGCCGTAGACCAGCATCTTCACGGTGGCGCCGAACACGGCGCTGGTGCCGTCGGGCGTCCTGCCGTCGCGTTGCAGGCGATACGCCGTGACGTCGCCCTTGCCGTAGTAGTTCCGCTTCCAGCCGCTCGCGAATGTGTTCACGCACGCCCCGTTCGAGTCCCTGCATTGATGCGCCCACGACTGGCAGCGCGCGATCGTGCCCGCAAGGGTACCGCAGCACTCGTGAGACTCTGGAGACGTGACGGGGAACGCGTGAGGAGGGCGTCGACGTGCTGACGATCGCGCAGGTCAATCAGCTCGACCGTAACGAGTTCGTGGACGCCGTGGGCTGGGTGTTCGAGCACTCGCCGTGGGTGGCCGCACGGGCCTGGGACGCTCGGCCCTTTGCCGATGGCGCGGCGCTCCATGCGGCGATGACACAGCAGGTCCGAGCGGCGTCGCGTGACGAGCAACTCGGCCTGGTGCGCGCCCATCCGGATCTGGGGGCCAGGACCAGGATGTCGGCGGCCTCCACGGGCGAGCAGGCGGGCGCCGGTCTGGATCAGCTCTCCCCCGACGAACACCACCGCCTCCAGACGTCCAACGAGCGGTATCGTCACACCTTCGGGTTCCCGTTCCTGTTTGCCGTAAGAGGCAGCACCCCGCGCGAGGTCCTCGCCGCGCTCGAGTCGCGTCTGGCCTCGACCCCGGTCGAGGAGTTCGAGACCGCGTTGCTGCAGGTGTTCCGCATCGCCGCGTTCCGCCTCGAGGGCGTGGTGGCCCCCTGACCGATGCCGGCCGTGCGGGGTGGCACTGTGCTGCCCGGCACAGACAGCCACGCCTCGGCGATGCCACGATCGGCGCATGACAGCCATGTTCCAGACGCCGGTTCGGGTGAGCACCAAGGGAGACGCGCAGTGGCAGCAGTGGGTGGCGCGTGGGGAAGCGCAGGAACGGCTGTGGCAGTACCGCGTGCGCCGTGTGGCCATTCTGGTCGGCTCGACCATCCTGCTCTGGCTCTCGGCCACCTGGACGCTTCGCTGACGGTCGCGCGTCGGCGCGGTCGGATGGCGGCGACCTCAGCCTTTTAACAAAGATTTAGCATTTCTGCCATGAATCCTGTTGCATGCTGTGCAGGCCAGCACATGCCGTCGGTGCGACCCCCTCGCGCCACTGCAGACCATGCCCATCGATTCTCGTCTGCTCTTCGGCTGGTCCCGTGATCTCGCGCTCGCCTACGCCGGCGGGCTGGTGCTCGGTGCGCCCCTCGCGCTGGCCGCGGTGTGGATCACGGGCGCCGAGGTCGCCGCCACCGTCGCGCTCGTTCTCAGCATGGTCGGCGTGTTCGTCGCGCTTCGACGCGCGGCGGCATCCGCACCGGTCGCCTCCGACGTCCGCGACGCCGCGGTCGCGCGCACGGTGCAGCGCCGTGTGGCCTGACGAGGCGCGGCCCGCCTCACCAGTCCTCCGACCCGCCTTCGACGTACAGCACCGACACCACCAGGGCCGCGGCGACCGCAATGGCGCCGATGAACGCGATCGTCTCGCGCTCCTGGCGCACGGTGTCGAAGTGACCTGGCAGGAGCACCGCCGCCAGCAGCCAGATGAGGCCGCCCACGAGGAACGCGCCGCCGGCCACCCGCGTGGTGCGATACCACTCGTCGTCGGACATGTGGGTGGTGTCGGAGCCTGGACCGAGCGGCCCGCGCGGTGAGAGCTGTCCGCACAGCATCGGGACCGCCGCCAGGATGAGCACGATGGGACCAATGACCATGGGCACTCCCGCGGGAGGACGACGGTCCTGCACCGCTGGCCCTGTCATCGGCACGAGAGGGCACCGGCCGCAATCGAGGGCTGACGCCCGTGTGCAGGCCCCCGGCTGAGGTTCTCGCATCGCGCATACTGCGGCCATGGCCTCGTCGCGTGTGAGCGGTCTGTTGCTGCATCCGACCTCCCTGCCTGGACGGTTCGGGATCGGCGACCTCGGCCCGGAGGCGCATCACTTCCTCGACCTGCTCCGCGATGCCGGGCAGCGGGTCTGGCAGGTGCTGCCGCTGGGCCCGACCGGCTACGGCGACTCGCCGTATCAGTGCTTCTCGGCCATGGCCGGCAATCCGCTGCTCGTCAGTCCCGCCCGTCTGGTCCAGGAAGGCTGGCTGTCGCCCGACGACCTCAGCCCCCTCGAGGCGCTGCCGGCCGAGGTGGCGGACTTCGATCAGCTCATCACGCCGCGTCTGGCGCTGCTCACGCGGGCCTTCACCCGGTTCGCCGCCAGCGCGACGGCCGTCCAGCACGCGGCCTTCGACATGTTCCGCGCCGAGCAGGCCTGGTGGCTCGACGACTTCAGCCTGTTCATGGCGCTCAAGGACGCCGAGGCGATGCGCCCGTGGACGTCGTGGCCGGCGCCGCTGCGCGACCGGCAGCCGTCCGCGATCGCCGAGGCCCGAGCCACGCACGCGGAGTCCTGTCGTCGCCATGCGTTCGCGCAGTGGCAGTTCTTCGTCCAGTGGGAGGCGCTGCGCGAGGCGGCGACGGCTCGCGAGATTGCGCTGATGGGCGACATGCCGATCTTCGTCGCCCACGACAGCGCCGACGTGTGGGCGCAGCCCGACCTGTTCGACCTTCGAGAGGACGGCATGCCGCGCGTGGTCGCCGGCGTGCCCCCGGATTACTTCAGCACCACCGGACAGCTCTGGGGCAATCCGCTGTATCGCTGGGATCGCATGCGGGCGGATGGCTATGCCTGGTGGATCCGCCGCCTGCGCATGGCGCTCACCCTCGTCGATCGCGTGCGCCTCGATCACTTCCGCGGGTTCGTCGCGTACTGGCAGGTCCCTGCCGATGCGACCACCGCGATGCACGGCGAGTGGCAGCGCGGGCCGGGCGGCGACCTGTTCGAGGCGCTGACCGCCGCCCTCGGGCCGCTGCCGATCGTGGCCGAGAACCTGGGCTTCATCACGCCGGATGTGGAGGCGCTGCGGGCCACGCACGGACTGCCCGGCATGGCCATCCTGCAGTTCGCCTTCGGCACCGACCCTCAGGCGTCCGACTTCCTGCCACACAACTTCACGCGGGATCGCGTTGCCTACACCGGGACGCACGACAACGACACGATGATGGGATGGGCGCGGGGGAGTACCGGCGACAGCACGCGGACGCCCGAGGACGTGGCCCGCGAGCGACGCTACGCGGAGGCCTATCTGACGGCGGGCGCCGACGACCTGCACTGGGCCGCCATCCGCGCCTGCCTGGCCTCGGTGGCCGAGACCGTCATCATCCCGGTGCAGGATGTGCTCGGGCTCGGCAGCGACGCCCGCATGAACATCCCGGGCCGGGCCTCCGGCAACTGGCGGTGGCGGATGCCCGCCGGCGCACTCACGACCGCGCACGCCGCACGCCTGCGGGATCTCGCCGACCTGTACGGGCGGGTGCCTGCGTCCGAGCAGACGTACGCGTCGTCGGCCCGGCAGGAGACCGCACCGGACCTCTAGGGCCGGTCGTCGACCAGGCCGCCGCGAGCCCGGGTGTGGACGAACCCGTCAGCGCCGTGACATGTGCACCGACAGGGTGTCCGGCAGCTCATAGCGCTCGCGGATCGCATCGACCATCCGGTCGTTGACGTCCTCGGCCCACCCAACGCGGTACTGCTCTTCGAGCCTCCAGATCTGTGACGCGAGATAGTGGTCGCCGAACACATCGCCGATCCAGCGGGAGAAGTCGCTGCGGCGCAGATGGCCATCCAGGGCGCCACGGTGCGTGCTCGCGACGATCTCCAGAAACTCCTTCAGCGTGCCCGCCCGGGTGCCAGTCGGGCGGCCATCGGCACAGAAGACGAAGGCCCGTCCGGCGGGCACTGGCACATCCAGATACTTCTCGCGATGGCGCACGTGCGACGAGAGCCGCGGCACGAGTCTGAAGCGGCGCAGGTGTCCAGCGTCGCCCCGACGATGCGGGAGCACGGCGGCTTCGGCCAGGTCGAGCTGCCCCAGCACCGCCCCCCACTCGTGGCACCGGTCAGGCCGACCGCTCATGGCGGCAAAGGCCTCCACCTCGCGCGGATCAGTGGCCAGGGTCACGATCGTGGTCTCGTTGGCGGCCAGCACGTCCGGGTGCAGGTTCGACGCCTGATACGTGACCAGCGTGTAACCGCCCAGCTGAAGGTCGAGCAGTTCATGGACGTTGCCACCACCGAGGAAATAGTGCGCCTCATCCACCACGATCCGGTGGGGGAGTCCCGTTCGCCGCCGCAACATCGACAACGTCGGAAGAAGCGACTGCATGTACTCCAGCTTGTCGACATGTCCGAGCCGCGACAGGTCGATGACGACACTCATGTCGGGATGACGCAGGGCGCGGACGAGGTCGCGGGACCGTGGCGGTGGGTCATCGCCTCCGAGGACGACCACGCCCGGCAGCTGCTCCAGTCCCGTGAAATCGCCTTCGGGGTCGACAACACAGATGCAGTACCGATAGAAGATCAACTGTTCGCAGATCAACCCGGCCGCCCACGATTTTCCTGACCGCGGGTCTCCTGCCACCAGGACGTTCCCGCCACGGACGGCCAGTTCCACGGGGGTCCCGGTCGCGTCGTGCCCGAGCAGGAGGCGACGCCGCCCGACACGCGCCGGCGACAGGCTGGGGCTGGCCGCCGCACGCCGAATATAGTCGGCCACGGCCGCGGGCCCCGGACCCTCGAGGACTTCGTCCGCAGTGGCCTTGAGGGCGCGGCTTCCCCAACCAACGGCCACGCCGATTTCGCACACCTCGAGCAGTCGGTGATCGTTCTCGGCGTCGCCGATCCCGATCGCGTTGTGCGTAGAGAGTCGCAAACCGGCCAGCGCCTCGCGGAGGCCGGCGGCCTTGCTGACGGTCTCGGGCAGGATCATGAGTCGACCCCGATTGAAGAGGAGCACCAGGGGAAGTTCCATCTCGCGCACCAGGGCCAGGATGCTGTGGGCAGCCTCCGCGCTTGCCTCGACCACGCAGGCACCGATGGTGATCTCGATCTGACGGTGCCGCAACTCTTCGACGAAGCGCGGCGCGGGCGGTGGGCCCAGCACCATCGAATGCCCCGTCGCTGGATAGGCAAGCACGGCGCCGTTCTCCGCGACCACGGCATCGACGAACCTCAGATCGCCGGCCACCCTGCGCAGATCGTCGAGAATCCGCCCGGTCACCAGCACCACGACCACTCCTGTCGAGCGGACCTCCGCGATGGCGGCCCGCACGTCAGGGTCGAGCGCACCGGCTGCGGCGATCGTGCCGTCGTAGTCGAGCGCGAGCACGCCGAACTTCATCTCGAGATCCTCCCCGTCCGCAGAGGTGGCTCCAGCAGCGCCTGCTGGCTGCGTCACCGCACAGCGCCATCGTCGTGCAGCCCCTCGCAGCGAACCAGCCGACAATTCCGCTCCGATCCGTCGAGCCGCCCGACGGATCCGCGAGACCACGCCATGTTGGTCGTGCCGACGCCATCTGACGAGATTTCCTGTACGGGACTCCGAGAAATCGGCTGGTAGAGTCGCTACGGCGTTGGCTCCAGCGCGCCGCTTCGCGGATCGCCATGACGACCATGCACCTGCGCGGACTATCGACGACAGAGGCCAGTGCGCGCCTGGCGACCGCTGGCCCCAATGCCTTGCCCGAACCGGAATCCGATCCGCTCTGGCGCCGCTTCGCACGCCAGTTCGAGAGTCCGCTCATCTACATTCTCCTGATCGCGTTGATGATCGATCTGGGGATCTGGGCGCTGGAAGGTGCCGAGGGGCTCGCCATCGAGAGCATGGCGATCGCCTGCATTCTGTTGTTCAACGCCGGCCTCGGCGTCTACCAGGAACGGAAGGCCGAGGCGGCGCTCCAGCGCCTGAAGCAGCTGGCTGCGTCGCTGGTGTGGGTCCTGCGTGATGGCAAGCTCGCGCATGTCCCGGCCACTGAACTGGTCCCGGGGGACGTCGTCAGGGTCGAGGCGGGCGATCGCGTTCCCGCGGACGGCGTCCTCGTCGAGGCCCAGGGCATTCTCCTCGACGAGTCGATCCTGACTGGCGAGTCCGTGCCCGTGGACAGGGAGGCCGGCGGCGACGTCCTCAGTGGCACGCTGGCGGTGCGCGGCTTCGGATACGTGGAGATCCGCCGTACCGGCGCCGACAGCGCCATGGGCCGGCTGGCGGTGATGATCGGTGGCATCGAAGCAGGGAAGACTCCGCTCGAGCAACGCCTGGGCGTGTTTGGCACGCAGATCGCGAAAGTCGTGCTCGTGCTCGCCATCGCCATCACGGCGGGCGGACTCTACGTCGAAGGCCTTTCCGGCACGGGGCATGTGCTGCTGTTTGCCGTGGCTCTGGCCGTGGCCGCAGTGCCGGAGGGACTCCCGGCGGTCCTGACGCTGGCGCTGTCGCTCGGTGTGGAGCGGATGGCCCGGCGGAAGGCGGTCGTTCGCAGACTCTCGGCTGTCGAAGCCCTCGGGTCGGTCACGGTCATCGCCACCGACAAGACAGGCACGCTGACCGAGAATCGAATGTTCGTCAAGGGCCTCGACACCGTCGACAGTGCGCGGGCGCTGATGGCGATGGTCCTGGCCAACGATGCCGACCTGGCGACAGGCGCCGGCGACCCCCTCGAGCTTGCGCTGCTCGAGCACGCGCGTGCCGAGGGATTGGATGTCAGGGAGATCGTCACGAGTCATCCCCGACGGGGCGTGCTGCCCTTCGACAGTCGGCACAAGTACATGCGTGTCACGGTGGATGACGCCGGGCGCCGGGTGAACTTCCTCAAGGGGGCCCCCGAGGTCCTGATCGCGCGCTCGACCCTGAGCATCGCCGAGCGACGCAGCTGGGAGGAGAAGGCCGAAGGCCATGCGCGCGAGGGCTGTCGGGTGCTCGCCCTCGCCACTCGTTCGGGGGAGGGTGACGAGAGCCTCGAGTTCCTCGGTCTCGTCCTGCTGTGGGATCCGCCGAGGCCCGAGGTGCCGGATGCGATTCGCCAGGCGCAGGCCGCCGGCATTCGCGTCGTCATGATCACGGGAGACCACCCTGCCACGGCGTTGGCCGTGGCAGCGGAGGTCGGTATACCGCCGAGCCCGGTGTTGACGGGCGTCGATCTCGAGCAGATGTCGTCGGGCGATGTGCACCGCGCGGTGCAGACCACGAACATCTTTGCGAGGGTTGCACCCGAGCACAAGCTCCGGCTGGTCGAGGCGTTGCAGGCGTCAGGCGAAGTGGTGGCCATGACCGGCGACGGCGTCAACGATGCGCCTGCGCTCAAACGCGCCGACGTGGGCGTGGCGATGGGACAACGCGGTAGCGACGTGTCGCGTGAAGTCGCGCATCTGGTTCTCCTTGACGACAACTTCGCGACGATCGTCGCGGCCGTCGAGGAAGGCCGCGGCATCTACGAGAACATCCAGAAGTTCATTCGATTCCTGTTCTCGACCAACCTCGCGCTCGTGCTGCTGGTGGTAGGCGGCGTGGTCGGGTCCTACTGGCTGGACCTGAAGGATCCCGCCGGAGGACTTCTGCTTCCGCTGACCGCCGTGCAGTTGTTGTGGATAAACATCGTCGCCGACGGCCCGCCCGCGTTGGCCCTGGCGCTCGATCGCAACCCTCGTCTGATGGAGCAGACTCCTCGTGATCCCAAGGCGCCGCTGCTCGATCGTGCGTCCCTGCAGTTCATCGTGGTCACCGGGGTCGTCAAGGCGGCGACGGGAGGGGCGTTGCTCTTCGCCTTGCCGCTCTACGGCTTCAGCGTGGCGGTGACCCGCACGCTGGTCTTCCTCTTCGAGTCCATTGCGCAGCTCGTCTTCGCGTATCCGGCACGACATGTCCAGGTGGTGCCACTGGCCAACGGGTGGCTGCACGTGGCCGTCGTACTCGGCATCCTCCTTCAGGTGGCGACGGTGCTCGTTCCGAGCCTTCGTCTTTTCCTGGGGCTCGAGCCGCTGGCGCTCGATACGGTCCTCTGGGTGGCCGGTGGCGTCCTGCTGTCGTGGGCGGTGGCCGAGGCCGCCAGTCATGGCATGTGGCGGCGAAACGTCCACCGCGTCTGAAGGAGAGCGTCCCGATGTCGACACCATCACCCATGCGGATCCTCGTTGCCGTCGATGGCTCCCATGACAGCCTGACGGCCGTGCGCGAGATGGCGCACCGGCTGTGGCCGCCCCAGTCGCTCATCCGGATCCTGTATGTGGACGAGCACGGGGCGGAGCTGGAACCAACCGAGGCGCCTCGCCGCGCACCTGGTGTCCCGCCGTCCTTCCGGGACGTGGCAGGCCACGCCCTGGAGAAGGCCGCCGCGTCCTTCGACGCAGCGTGCCGCTGCGACGTGTCGGTTGAGACCGCGGTTCGCAGTGGACGAGCGGCCGACGCGATTCTGGCAGAAGCGGCGGCATGGGATGCCGACCTGATCGTGGTCGGCTCACAGGGGAAAGGCTCGCTCGAGCGAATCCTCCTCGGTTCGGTGTCGGCGGCCGTCACCGCGCGTGCGGGGTGTTCCGTCGAGGTGGTGCGGTCGCGGCGCTGGGACGTGTCGCAGCCACACGCCGGCAGGCAACATCCGTGACGTGGCTGCTGTTTGCCGGTGCCGCCTGTGTCATCGTCGTCGCCGGTGTGCAGCTCGCCCGATACGGCGACGCGATTGGCGAGAAGAGTGGTCTTGGCCGGAGCTGGATTGGCGCGGTGTTGCTCGCCGCCACGACCAGTCTGCCCGAGCTGTTCACCGGCTTCGGGGCCACGGCACTCACGCCGCTGCCGGACATCGCCGTCGGCGACGTGCTTGGCAGCTGCATGTTCAACCTGTTGATTCTGTCGCTGATGGATGCCATCCAGCCGGACCGCATCAGCGCTCGGGCCCACCAGGGCCATGCGCTGGCGATTGGTTGCGGCCTGGCATTGATGGCCATTGCGGCGCTGGGGCTGGCCGCCGCCCGACACTGGCCCGTTGTCGGGTGGGTCGGCTTGTACTCGCCTCTCCTCATCGCCCTGTATGCGATGGCGATGCGGGTGATGTTCACCCATGATCGCCAGAGGCGGGCCGCTTGCGGCCAGCTCGAGCCAGCCAATCCAGCCAATGCCCGCCTGAGCCTGCGATCGGCGCTCGTGCGCTACGGCGTGGCAGCCCTCTTCGTGGTCGGCACGGCGCTGTACCTGCCCGTGCTGGGCGCCGGGCTGGCACGGGAGACAGGCCTCGGGCAGGCCTTCGTTGGCAGCCTGTTCATGGCGATCACGACATCGCTGCCGGAGGTCGTCGTCTCGGTCGCTGCGGTCCGCATGGGCGCGTTGAGTCTTGGCATCAGCAACATCCTGGGCAGCAATCTCTTCAATCTGCTGGTCCTGGGGCTCAACGACGTCGCCTATACGGGGGGGCCGTTGCTGAGTGCCGTCGACCACAGTCACCTGATCGCTGCGCTGGCGGTGGTGCTGATGAACGCGGTGTTCCTGATCGGCCTGACCCAGCAGGTGCTGACGAAGCGCTTTCGTGTCGCTTGGGATACCGGCGCCATCGCCGTCATCTACACCTGCACGATCTGGCTGGCGTTCGTGACCAGGTCGTGAGGAGGCAGGAAGGCTGCCATGGCAGGAACATCGAAACAACTCCAACACGCCATCGTGTGCGGCACGGACTTCACCGCGTCGGCGACATCGGCGGCGACCATCGCGGCCAGGCTGGCTGCCGCCCTGCGCCGCCCGCTGCTGCTCGTGCACGTCACGCCGTCGCGCGGCC
>NZ_JALHPM010000130.1:0-19445 GCF_022842525.1 Luteitalea sp. | reverse complement strand
ATCGGCCGCCCCGCGCGACCTGCCACGCAGCGTGCTGGCCGCACAGGCCGATCTCGGCTCGAACTTCGAGATCGTGCGCAGCCTGGACCCCGGGGCGGTGTACCCCGGCTCCTTCCTGTCCGGACGCTTCGACTCGCTCGAGGCCTTCACCACGCACGGCCGCGCTGCCATCCTGGACGCCTACGGCTACCGGCCTGAGCCGGTCGCGCCGGCCGCCGAGGTCGTCGACCGCCACGAGGGCCCCGACTTCATCCGCGAGAAGGTCGTGTTCTCCACGACGTCACGCTTCCGGGTCCCGGCATATGTCCACATCCCGAAGGGTCTGACCGGCCGCGCCCCCGCCATCGTCGACCTGCATTCGCACGGCGGGATGTTCCTCTTCGGCAAGGAGAAGGTCATCGACTTCGGGCGCAATCACCCCGCGATGACGACGTATCACGCGGGCAACTACGAGAGCCGCCCGACGGCCACGGCGCTGGTCCGACGCGGCTACGTCGTCATCACGATCGACGCGTTCATGTTCGGTGAACGGCGTGTGCTGATGGATGCCGATCTGGCCAGCGGCTGGGAGCGGTCGGCCTACAGCGTCGAGGACGTGACGAGACTCAACCGCATCTGCCAAAGCAAGGAGTCCACGCTGGCCAAGACGCTGACGGTGCTCGGCATGAGCTGGCCAGGCCTCGTGGCCTGGGACGACATGCGCACCGTGGACTACCTGATCTCGAGGCCGGAGGTCGATCCGGCCCGCATCGGCTGTGTCGGCGTCTCGTTCGGTGGATGGCGGTCGCTGTTCCTGTCGGCGCTGGACACGCGCATCGCCGCCGGCTGCGTCGTCGGCTTCATGTCGACCATCCGATCGATGCTGCGCCGGCACGTGGACACGCACTCGTGGGTCCACTTCGTCCCGGGGTTGCACCGCCACCTCGACCTGCCGGATGTCGTCAGCCTCAACGCGCCGCGTCCACTCCTCGTGCAGCAGTGCAGACGCGACGGCCTGTTCCCGCTGGACGGCATGCAGGCGGCGGTGAAGACGATCAGCGACGTCTACGCCCGGGCGGGCATCGCCGACCGGTTCACGAGCCGCTTCTACGACGTGCCGCACGAGTTCAACGTGCAGATGCAGGAGGACGCCTTCGCGTGGTTCGACGCCCGCCTGAAGGCCGGCTAGACGGATGAACCCAGCGACGCGCTACGTCGCGTCGAGGGCGGAGGAGTGCCACTGCTCGCCACAGCGCAGGACGTCGCCGCGCTGCCCGAGGGCCGCGCAGGCCGCGACGAACGTCGCCGGGTCCGCGGTGTTGAAGGTGAACATCTCGTAGTGGCAGGGAATGACGACGCGGGCCCCGATGTCACGTCCGAGCGTGGCGGCCTCGACGGCATCGAGATTGCCGGCGACGCGCCGCTCCGGGGCGCGCCCGTTGATCGGCAGCACGGCCACGTCGATGGCATGCGGACGCAGCAGGTCGGCCATGCCGTCGAAGCGCACCGTGTCGCCACTGTGGTACAGCGTCCACGCGCCACACCGCACGATGAAGCCGGCGTATTCGGGCGCCAGCGCCTCGTGCGCCGCAGGGACCGCCTCGATGCGGAACGGGCCCTGCTCGGTTGCCTGCCCCATTGCGAGTCCGACGGGCGTCGCCGGGTCGATGGCGAGCCGACTGGCGACGAACGCGCGGTTGGCCTCGGCAATCACCAGCGTGAGGCCGGGATTGGCGTGGAGGAGCGGTCTCAGGGTCTCGGCATCGAGGTGGTCGGTGTGGGTGTGGCTCGATGTCACCACGTCGATGAAGTCGAGCCGGGCCGGGTCGATGACGCGCTCGGTCATGCGGACATGTGGCGTGTCGGTGTTCGCGTACTTGACCGTGAGCGAGTCGGACAGATACGGGTCGAGCAGCAGATGGGCGCCGTCGAACTGCACCAGGACGCCGCTCTGGCCCAACCACCACAGGCGCAGGTGGCCGTCGCGGACGTCGGCGGCGCCGATGTCCAGCAGGAGGTCGTCGTCCTTCTGCACGGGGACGATCACGGCAGGCCCAGCTCCGCGCGCACACGACGCACGCCCTCGACCATGTTGGCCAGCTTGGGCCGTGCCGCCCACCGCGCCGTCTGACTGAGGCCGCAGTCGGGCGCGAAGGCCAGGCGTTCGGGCGGGGCGAACGTGAGACAGCGGCGGACGCGTGCCGCGACGTCCTCGGGCGTCTCGATGTAGTAGCTCTTGACGTCGATGATGCCCACCGCGACGTCCATGCGCCGGGCAATCGTGCCGATGATGTCGAGCTCGGCGAACTCCCGACTCGCCATCTCGACGTGCAGTTGGTCGACGTGCGCCTCGAGGAACGCCGGGAAGAGACAGGCGTAGCTGCGCGGCGCCACGGCCCGTCCCTTGAAGTTGCCGAAGCACAGGTGGGTCGACAGGCGCACGCGCCCGTGTACCGACGCCACCGTGTCGTTGAACAGCGCGACGAAGCGTGTGGGGTCTTCGCGGTGCGCATAGCAGCTCATCGACGGCTCGTCGAGGCAGATCTCCTCGCACCCTGCGGCGGCCAGTGCGGCCAGTTCGTCGCGCACGATGGGCACCAGGGCCTCGGCCACGGCCCAGCGATCGCGATAGCGCCCACCTGGCACGAGCCGCCCACTCAACGTGTACGGGCCAGGCACGCTCGCCTTCAGCCTGACGCCCGCTGGCGCCAGTCGGGTGAGGCGCCTGAAGTCGGCCACGGTGCCGAGTCCGCGCGGCGCGGCCAGGTCGCCGAGCACGGCGTGCTTGCCCCGCTGATCGTGCCCGGGCGGGCCGAACCGTCGTCGCGAGGGCGGCTCCGGGGCCAGGCCCTCGAGGAATCCGTAGAACGACAGGTTGAAGTCGAGCCGGGTCTGCTCGCCGTCGCTGATGGCGTCGAGGCCGGCGTCGACCTGGTCCTTCACCGCGATGGCCACGGCATCGTCCAGCATCTCGGCGATGTCGTCGGATCCGAACGCATCGAGGTGCCCGGTCGCGAACTCGAGCCAGGCCGGGAACGGGTAGCTGCCGATGACGGTCGTGCGCAGCGGCGTGGACATGCCCCGTAGTGTAGAAGCCTTTGACGTCGGTGGATCCCTGCTCCACACTGACGCGCATGCCAACGGGGCGCCTTGCCGGCGCGTCGATCGTGATCGTCGGCGGCACGTCCGGCATGGGGCTCTCGGCCGCGCTGGCCTGCGTGCGCGAAGGCGCACACGTCACCATCGCCGGACGAGACGACGACCACGCGGCGTCGGCGACGGCGCAACTCGGCGAGACGGTGCCCTGCGTGCGTGGCGACGCGGCCGCGCCGGATCTGGCGTCCAGGGTCCTGCGCGCGGCCGTCGGTCGCGTCGGTCGCGTCGACGGCGTCTTTCACGTGGCCGGTGGCAGCGGGCGGCGGTTCGGCGACGGTCCGCTCGATCAGATCACCGACGAGGGGTGGCAGCAGACGCTGGCGCTGAATCTCACGGCGCTCTTCCACACCAACCGCGCCGCCGCGCAGTACTTCCTTGGCGCCGGGCACGGCGGATCCGTCGTCAACATGGCCTCAGTGCTCGCCTACGCGCCCGCTCCGCTGCACTTCGCCACGCATGCCTACGCCGCGGCCAAGGCCGGCGTCATCGGCCTGACCACCAGCTGTGCCGCCTACTACGCGCCGCACGACATCAGGTTCAACGTCATCGCCCCGGCGCTCGTCGACACGCCGATGGCCCGCCGCGCCGCCGCCGATCCGACCATCACCTCCTACATCGGGCACAAGCAGCCGCTCGATGGCGGCCGTCTCGGCCGGCCCGAGGACGTCGACGGCGCGGTCGTGTACCTGCTCTCGACGGAGTCGCGCTTCGTGACCGGGCAGGTCCTCGCGGTCGACGGCGGCTGGGGTGTCAGCGCATGATCGGCCCGGCCATCGGCATCGACATCGGCGGCACCTTCACGAAGTTCGTCGCCCTCGACGAGGACGGCCGTGTGTTGCACCGCTGCCGCATCCCGACCGACGACACGGCGGCGAGTCAGTTGCCCGAGGATGTCCGCCGCGAGATCGATGCGATGGAGGTGCGACTCGGCGTCGCGTCGGCCATCGGCCTCGCATGCCCGGGCCTCGTGCGGCCCGAGGGCGACGCCGTCCACTGGATGAAGGGGCGCCTCGACGTCCTCGAGGGCCTCGACTGGACGCAGGCGCTCGACCGGCCCGATCCGGTGCGCGTGATCAACGACGCCCAGGCCGCGCTGGCCGGCGAATGCGCCATCGGCGCCGGACGCGGGTGTCGCGATGTCGTGATGCTCACCATCGGGACCGGCGTCGGCGGCGCCATCATGTGCGATGGCCGTCTGCTCCGTGGCCACGTCGGACGCGCCGGCCACCTGGGACACATCACCGTGCAGGCCCCCGGGCCGAAGGACATCGTCAACACACCGGGCAGTCTGGAGGATGCCATCGGCAACTGCACGGTCGCCGCCCGAAGCTTGGGGCGTTTCACCAGCACCGCCGATCTGGTGGCTGCGCACCTGGCCGGCGACGAAGCCGCCACGCGGGTCTGGGAGACCAGCGTCATGCTCCTCGGGGCCGGCATCGCCTCCATCGTCAACGCGGTCGATCCCTCGCGGGTGATTCTCGGCGGCGGCATCGCCTCGCACGCGGGCGAGGCCCTGCTGCGTCCGCTGCGGCAGTGGATGGACGAATACGAGTGGCGCCCGTGCGGGACGGGCGTCGAGATCGTGATCGCCGAGCTCGGCGAGGACGCGGGCGCCCTCGGCGCCGCGGTGCACGCACGGGAGCACAAGGCATGACGCCGTCCGCGCAGTACCTTCTGGCCTGCGAGGGCCTCGTCGATGTCGTTCGCCGTCAGCAGGCGTCGATCGCCACGGCGGCCGACTGGTTCGCCCGCACCATCCTGGCCGGGCGCATGGTGCACGTCTTCGGCTCCGGACACAGCCGCATCATGGTCGAGGAGATGTGGCCGCGGTACGGCTCCTTCCCCGGCTTCAACCCGATCGTCGAGCTCTCGCTGACGTTCCACAACCCGGTGGTCGGCGCCAACGGGCAGCGTCAGGCGATGTTCCTGGAGAACGTCTCCGGACTGGCGGCGCGCATCCTGCGCAACTTCGCGCTGGCCCCGGAGGACACGGCGCTCGTCATCAGCTCGAGCGGCTGCAACGTCGTGCCGATCGAGATGGCCGAGGAGTTCCGTCGGCGTGGCGTGCGCGTGGTGTCGATCATCAGCCGCGCCCACAGCGAAGCGAGCACGAGTCGACGCCCCGACGGACGGAAGCTGCAGGACTTCTCCGACCTGGTGCTCGACACCGGTGCGCCGATCGGCGACGCCATGGTGCAGGTCGCCGACCTCGACACGCCGGTGGCACCAGGCTCGACGGTCGGCGGGTGTCTACTGGTGAACTGCCTGAAGGCCGAGGTCGCGCACCGGCTGCACGAGGCCGGGCAGCCGCTGCGCGTGCTGACGGCCAGCGCGCTCGTGGGCGGAGATCGGGCGACCGACCTGTTCGAGTCGGCGTACGACGAGCATGCCCACCGGCTGGCGAAGCTGTTCGCCACCGTGGGGCCGACCGGGTGACTCAGGCGTCGAGGACGTCGCGCACCTTGCGCGCGAGGACCATGGGCGTGAACGGCTTCTGCAGGAAGGCGTCGGTGGCCGTCTCGACGCCGCGTCGCAGCACCGCATCGTCGGTGTAGCCGCTCATGTAGAGGACCCGCAGGCCCGGGCGCCCCGCTCGCAACGTGCTCGCGAGCTGGTGCCCGCTCACACCCGGCATCACGACATCCGTGATCAGCAGATCGATGTGCTCGCTCGACGACTGCGCGAACGCCTCGGCGGCCCTCGGCGAGGCCGCCTCGTGCACCGTGTAGCCCTGCGCCTGCAGCACCAGCCGGGTCAGCTGACGCACGCCGGGCTCGTCCTCGACGACGAGCAGGGTCTCCTGGCCACGCGGCGCAGGCAGGGCGGCGGCGCCGCTCTGCGCGACGACGTCCGCATGCTCGACGGCCGGCAGCAGCACGTGGAACGACGTGCCGGCGTCGACCGCGCTGTTCACGGCCACGGTGCCACCCGCCTGACCGACGATGCCGTAGACGGTGGCGAGCCCGAGCCCCGTGCCCTGGCCGACGCCCTTGGTGGTGTAGAACGGCTCGAAGATGTGCGCCTTGACGGCATCCGGCATGCCGGCGCCCGTGTCGGCCACGGTCAGGCGCACGTAAGTGCCGGCCGGCACCTCCGCCACGGTGCCGCGCCCGCCCCCCGCCAGCACGTGGGACGACGTCGCGATGCGCAGCACGCCGCCCGTGGGCATGGCATCGCGGGCGTTGACCACGAGGTTGACCAGCACCTGATCGAGCTGACTGGGATCGATCCGCACCGGCGGCAGTGACGACGCGAGGTCGGTGATGAGGCGGATGTCCTCGCCGATGAGCGGACCGAGCATGCGCGTGGCGTTCATCGCCACCGTGTTGATGTCGAGGATTCTCGGCTCGACCATCGCCTTGCGGCCGAACGCGAGCAGCTGGGCCGTCAGTGCGGCCGCGCGGTCGCCGGCATCATGGATGGCCTGCAGCGGCTCGCGCTGGGCCTCCTGCACCGTCGGCGCGCCCAGCAGCAGGAGGGCATGGCCGTTGATGATCGTCAGCAGGTTGTTGAAGTTGTGCGCCACGCCGCCGGCGAGGCGGCCGATGGCTTCGATCTTCTGCGACTGCTGCAGCTGCTCGCCGAGTCGCTTCTCCTCGGTGATGTCACGGATGAAGCCGCGGAACTGCCGCTGCTCGGGCAGCGGCACGACGATCCACGAGAACCAACGCCAGTCACCGTCGCGGGTGCGGCAGCGATGCTCGAAGACCTGTGCGGCCTCGCCGCGGACCAGCGTGGCCTGGACCTCGCGCGCGTGGTCGCGGTCGTCGGGATGGACGAAGTCGATCCACGACTGATCGAGCAGTTCCGCTTCGGTCCAGCCGAGGCGCGCCGTCCACGCCGGGTTCACCTGCTGCAGGCGGCCGTCGACGCCGGCGATGCAGAGCGGATCAGGCGACTGGTTCCAGAGCTGATCGCGCTCGGTCTGTGCCCGCCGCCACGCGGTGATGTCGGTGGAGATGCCGCACACGGCGTAGGGCTGGCCGTCGGCGCGGAAGAGCGGGAACCGGAGCGAGAGGAAGGTCGCCGACGTCCCGTCCGGCAACGTCACGTCGTCCTGGGCCTGTATGGGGCGCAGCGTGGCGAGGACGCGCTCATGGGCCCGGTCGAAACTGCTGGCCGTGTCGGTCGGGGCGATCGCGTGACTGGTCTGTGCGATCAGCTCCTCGGGCCGGCGCCCTGCCAACCTGGCGAACGCCTGATTGACGAACGTGTAGCGTCCCTCGAGATCCTTCAGGAAGATCACCGCCGGGGAGCCGTCGAGCACGCTGCGGAACCGCACCTCGCTCTCGCGCAGGGCTTCCTCGGTCCGCTTGCGCTCGGTGATGTCCTGTCCGGTGCCCTCGACACGAAGGAGGGCGCCAGCACCGTCGCGGATCGCCCGGGCACGGCTGTCGATCCAGCGCACGGCGCCGTCCCGCGCGACGACGCGGACGTCGCGGGCAAAGCCGTCGCTCCCGTGCTGAAGTGCGGCGATGTCGGCCTGCACCAGCGGCAGGTCGTCCGGGTGCACCAGCGACAGGTAACCCTCGTGGCTCGCCAACACGTCGGGGCCGACGCCGAACTGCCTGCGGATGGCGTCCGACCACCAGACGCGCCCACTCGAAGGCTCCCACGACCAGCTGCCGAGGCTGGTCGCGTCCTGCGCGGCTGCGAGCCGCGCCTCACTCTCCCGCAGCTCGGTCTCGGCGCGTCTGCGTTCGGTGATGTCGCGCAGGACCGCACAGAAGCGTCCCGAGTTCGGCAGGGTGGCGACGGTCACCTCGACCGGCCACACCGTCCCGTCCTTGCGCACGTGCAGCGTCTCGAAGCGATCGGTACCCGCAAGACGGATCCGCTCGACGCGGCGCAGGACGTCCTCGTGTGACTCGATCTGCTCGAGGTCGCTGATGCGCAGGTCGAGCAGCTCCGCCCGTGTGTACCCGGACAGCCGCGCGTAGACCTCGTTGACCTCGAGAATGCGACCCTCGAAATCGGTCACCCAGTAGCCATCGCCCGTGGTCTCGATGGTGGCGCGGTGGTCGGCCTCGCGTTCGGCCAGCGCCTGCTCGGCAGCCTTGCGCGGGCGAATGTCGTGGCCGATGGCCAGGAGTCCGGTCATCCGCCCCTGGGCGTCGATCAGCGCCCGGGCCCGGGTGGCCAGCCAGACCCTCGATCCGTCCTTGTGGGTGGCCTCGTACTCGTCCTCCCACTCGCCCCCCGCGGCGAGCGAGGGCATCAGCCTCTCCATCAGCGCCCGTCGATCGTCGGGGAGGTTGATGAACAACGGCTGTCCGATGCGTTCCTCGGGCTGGTAGCCGAGCAATGCCGTGGCGCCCTCGTTCCAGTACGTCACGATGCCCTGGAGGTCGGTGCTCACCACCATGTCCCGGATGACCGTCAGGAGCAGCGCCTGCAGCTCCGCCGAGAGCGGCGCCGCCGGCGGGGCCGGCAGCGCGCGACGACACTGGAGCAGGTACCCCTCGGCGGCCCTCTGCAGCGTGACCAGCACCCGCACGCGCGTGCCGACGACGTTGTGGATCTCGGTGTCCGAGGGAGCGCCGGGGCGATCGGCGAGCGCCGGCAGGTCGAGGAACGTGCCGTCCGGCGTCTCGAGCACACGGCTGAGCGGCTGCCCGATGGCCGCCTCTGGCGACATCCCGCTGAGCGCCGCCGCGCCGGCGTTCCACGAGCGCACGACACCCTCGGCGTCCAGCGCGACGAACGCGGTGTCGGTCACCGCCTCGACGGCCTGCGCAAAGGCGCGGAGGTCCAGCGTCATTCCGAACGAGGAGGGCATGGGCGAGCGGGCGCTCCGAGTGGGGGAGTATCGGAGTCCTGATTATATAGACGAGATTCAGCCACTAACCTTGGACAGGTCGTCCTTCAGCGCTTCTTGGCCGCGCGTCGCACTCGGGCCTCCGTCGGCGCGGGCGCCGGCATCGAGTCGACGTACGCGTAGGCCTCGGCGAGCCAGTCCGTGATCGGCGCCTCGACCTCGTCGCGGTGGGTCACGCGCAGGAGGTTGGCCACCTTCGTGCGGGACACGCGATCGGATCGCCGCACCTGCGGCCCGGTGATCTCGCGCCCGAGGAAGAGGCAGACATCCAGCCACCGGCGTCGTGGTCGCACGAAGGCATAGCAGACGCGCCTCGCGAACATGATCGAGTGGTGCGACGCGTAGATGCGTTGATCGCCGAGGTCGACCGCGGCCTCGCGCAGGCGCTCGAAGGCGTCCCTCAGGGGTTCGTCGAGATCTCGCGTGAGGACGGCCTCGGTCGTGGTCCAGCAGTCGTGAACCTCGCCCGCGGCGATCCACTGCCGGCAGTGGTAGCACTCACGCCCGTCCGCCCCGTCCATCTCCGCTATCTCCGCGTGTCGCGCCGGCGCGCGGCGTGCAGTTCATGGCCGACGCGGGCCACGATCGCCGGGAGCGCATCCACGTCGGCCTCGGTCGTATTGATGTTGACGATGCAGGCGCGCAGCAGATAGCGGCCGTGGACGACGGCGTTGGAGACGAAGGCCTCTCCCGATCGCTGCAGCCGTTCGAGCAGGGCCTCGTTCAGCTCATCGAGGTAGCTCTCGGTCGCGGCCGTGCCCAGACGGCCGCGCACGTCCGGCGGCACGAAACGGAACGTCGCGATGCTGAGGCCGAGCGTGCGAGCGTCGAGGTCCGGGTGTGCGTCGACCGCCGCGAACAGTCGTGCCGCCAGGGCACAGTCGTCGGCAATCATCCGCCGGTAGCCGTCGGCGCCGGCGTGCTGCAGCGCCAGCCACACCTTCAGCGCCCGGAAGCCACGCGAGTTCTGTGGTCCGAGGTCCACGTAGTTCGTCCCGCCCCCATCGTCGAAGTGGTAGTAAGCGGGGTGATAGGCGAAGGCTCGCCGCAGGACGTCGGCGTCGCGCGCCAGCAGGCAGCCGGCCTCGAGCGGCGCATACAGCCACTTGTGCGGATCGACGGCCACCGAATCGGCCAGGTGCAGCGCTCGCAGGTCGGCCGGGGCGTCCGGCCAGGTGGCGGCCAGGGCGCCATACGCCCCATCGACGTGGAACCACACGTCGGCCTCGCGGCAGATGGCGGCGATCTCGTGCAGCGGATCGACCACGCCGGTGCTGACCGAGCCTGCAGTACCCACCACGAGCATGGGGACGTCGCCAGCCGCACGGTCGGTCTCGATGGCGTGACGAAGGGCCCGCGTCTCGAGCCGCAGCGCGTCGTCGGTGGGAATCCAGCGGATGGCCTCGGTGCCGAGTCCGGACAGGTCGGCGGCCTTCTGCACCCAGGTGTGGGTCTCGGCCGACGCATACACGCGCAGTCGCGGGGCCCCGGGTCCGCCGACGCCCGCCTCGCGGACTCGCCAGGCGTCGCCGGCCGCGGCGCGTGCGGCGTAGAACCCGACGAAGTTGGCCATGTTGCCCCCGCTGACGAACAGGCCGCTGCCGTGTTCCCGATAGCCGAGCAGCTGCGAGATCCAGCGGACGGCCTGTCCCTCGATCTCGCTGGCCATCGGCGACAGCCGCCAGGCGCCGACGTTGGGATTGACGGCGGACGCCAGGAGATCGCCCAGGACGCCGATGGGGGCCGGTGAGGCGGTGATGTAGCCGAAGAAGCGCGGATGGCCGTTGAACAGCGAGTGCTCGGTGAGCAGCTCGACGGCGCGCGTCAGCAGGTCGGCGGCGGGGGCGCCGGTGTCGGGCAGGGCGCGATCGGCGTCGAGCACGGCGCGCACCTCGGCTGGCGTCTCTCCGGTGGTCACCGGGCGTGACGGCAGCGTCTCGAGGAAGGTCGCCAGACGATCGACGAGCGCATGGCCGAGGGCCCGGAACTCGGCGGCGTCCATGGCAAGCGCGGACTGACGAACGGACGGCGCGGCGACGGGGCCAGGGGCGTGCGTGGGATCCATGTGACGGGTGCCCTCGAGCGGGCGCGTTGACGGCCAGCATCGCACAGGAGTCCAGCGTGCGGGCCCGTGTGCTACCGTCCGCCGATGCCGCCCTCAGCCCGTCGCGAGTTCCTGCGCGCCGCAGGAGGGATGTTCCTGGCAGGCGTGGGCCAGCAGGAGACGACCATGTACGGACTGATTGGCAAGATGACGACCACGCCCGGGGCGCGCGATGCGCTCGTCGTGCTGCTGCTCGAGGGCACCACCGCCATGCCGGGATGCCTCAGCTACATCGTCGCGCACGATCGCGCCGACACCGACGCGATCTGGATCACGGAGGTGTGGGACAGCGAGGCCAGCCACAGGAATTCGCTGCAGTTGCCTGCGGTGCAGGCCGCGATTGCGAAGGCGCGGCCGCTCATCGCCGGCTTCAGCGATCGCGTCGAGACGGTGCCCGTGGGTGGGGTCGGTCTCGTCGGCGCGCGCGGCGCCTGAGCCCGCCTCTCATCGGAGCCTCATCCCGGCTGTCTACGATGGCGGAGTCGCGCGACCACGGACCGTGCCGCGCGGTCGGCGACCACGTCTCGTCGCTGCAGCGAAAGGACCAGCCGATGCGCCTCCTCGCCCTCCCCGTCGCATGCGTCGTCGTCTTCGGGGGCGCGACTCGTGCGGCCGCGCAGGTGCCGCTCACCTCGATCGGCGAGCCCGCCATTCCGTTGCGCGCGGTGCCGTTCGTGACGACGCCCGTCGAGGCCGACGTCCCGGGCGAGGCCACGTCCGTGGGCGCGACGGCCGAGGCGGTGCTGCCCATGCTGGCCGACCCGGCCGCGCTCCTGCCCCTCGATGGCCAGCCCGCGCCGGTGGCGACCGCGCCGGCGCCGACGCTCGCGTTCGAGTACAGCGAGGGATACCGGCAGCGCGCCAGGATTCACAAGATCGCCAGCCTTGCCACCATCCCGATCTTCGCCACCGAGGCCATCGTCGGGCAGTCGTTGTACACGAACCCCACCAGTGGCAAGCGGTCGCTGCACAGCGGGGTCTCGGCGGCGCTCGGCGGCCTCTTTGCCGTCAACACGGTGACGGGCGTGTGGAATCTGCTCGAGGCGCGCAAGGATCCGCACTTCGGCCGGAAGAAGTGGGCACACGCGCTGATGATGCTCGGCGCCGACGTGGGCTTCGTGGCCACCGCAGCGCTCGCGCCCGAGAGCGAGCACGGCGAATCCAGTTCGTCGCGAGGGGCGCATCGGGCCGTGGCGTTCAGTGCCATCGCCCTGTCCACCACGAGCTATCTGATCATGCTGTTCGGGGACTAGCCGTGGCCATCCGTGAACTCGCCGAGGCCTGGGCCTCGCTGTACGCCAACTCGGTCGCACTGCGCAGTGCCGTGTCGTTCGCGCACGTGGGTGGGCTGCTCACCGGCGGCGGCGCTGCCATCACCACGGACCTGGCGATCCTCGGCCTGATCGGGCCCGACCGCCGGACGTCCCGCGAGACCTCCCGCGTGCACCGCGTGGTCGTCGGCAGTCTCGTGGTCGTGATCGCCAGTGGTCTGCTGCTCCTGCTGAAGGACCTCGATGCGCTGATCGAGTCGCGTCCCTTCTGGATCAAGATGGCCTTGTTCGCCGCCCTTCTCGTCAACGGCGGGCTGATGCTGCGCGTCGAGTCGCGCGCGTCGGCCATCGACGCGGCGCTGGGCCCGCGGCTGCGGGCGGCAGCGCTCGCCAGCCTCGTCCTCTGGCTGGCCACGACCCTTGCCGGAGCGGTGGTGCCCAATGCCCTGTGACCGCACGTCGCGCCGCGGCTTCCTCCAGCAGGGCGCGTGCGGCATGTTCACGATGGCGGCGCTCGGGCTGCCCGGCAGCGTCTCGGCGCTGCCCGTGACCGAGATCGAGGCGCAGGCCTCCGGGGGCGAGCGTCGCTATCCCCTTCCGACGGTCGACGGCGTCAGCATCGATCGTCAGGCGCAGGTGATCATCGTGCGGCACGCGGGCAAGGTGTACGCGATGTCACTCGTGTGCCCGCACGAGAACGCGGCGGTGCGCTGGTTGCCGAAAGACGGACGTTTCCAGTGCTCGAAGCACACGTCGCGCTACACGCCCGAGGGCACGTTCACCTCGGGCCGCGCGACGCGCCACATGGACCGCTTCCCCGTGCGCAGGGACGGCGCGCAGGTGGTCGTCTCCGTCGATCGCGTCTTCCAGTCCGATCGCAATCCCGAGGGCTGGACCGCCGCCGCCGTCGTGGTCTGACGGCCGGCGATCGTGATGCGCCGTGGGTCAGTCGCGGCCCATCACGTCGGCGAAGTCGGGGAAGTACTGCTCGATGACGGGCAGATCGAAGCGGGCGAGGATCGACGTGCGTGGTTCCCGCGCCAGCAGGAAGGCAAAGGCGGCCTCGAGCAGCTCTTCCGGCGTGGCGCCGGGCGCGTAGCGATCCACATCGCTGGGCATCACCGTGACCAGGTGGGTGCTGCTGCCCTCATCGTCCGAGACCACCACCCGGAAGGTGGTACCCGACTCGTGCGAGACGTCGATCGCCATCCCCGGGCTATACCACGGCGCCGAACCACGCGCCCACCAGCGCCGTGACGCCCATGGCGAGGGCGCCCCAGAACGCCACACGCACCGCACCAGTCACGGGTGAGGCCCCGCCCACCTGCGCGGCCACGGCGCCGAGGAGGACGAGGCTGGCGAGCGACGCGCCCGAGACCCACGGCACCAGCCCCGCGTCGGGCACCACGAGCGCCACCACGAGCGGCAAGGCGGCGCCGACGGCAAACGTCGCGGCCGAGGTGACCGCGGCCTGGAGCGGCCGGGCCGCCGTCTCGGCCGAGAGCCCGAGCTCGTCTCGGGCATGCGCGCCGATGGCGTCGTGCGCCATCAGTTGCTGCGCGACCGTTCGCGCCAGATCCGGTGTGAGTCCGCGCGCCACGTAGATGGCGGCGAGCTCCTCGGTCTCCAGGTCCGGCGTCGTGGACAGCTCACGCCGCTCCCTGTCCATGTCCGCCCGCTCCGTATCGGCCTGCGAACTGACCGAGACGTACTCGCCGGCGGCCATCGACAAGGCTCCGGCCACCAGCCCGGCCACACCGGCCACCAGCACGTCCTGGCGCGTGGCGGCCGCCGCCGCGACGCCGACCACCAGGCTGGCCGTGGAGACGATGCCGTCGTTGGCACCGAGCACCGCGGCGCGCAGCCAGCCGATGTGCTCGGTGCGGTGTCGCTCGCGGTGGGCAGGCGCCACCGCCGGAGGGAGGTCAGTCGTCATGGTGAGGGGGAGTCAGCCGTGTCGTTGCGGCGGGGGACCCGCCGGCCGCAGCGACGTGCGGTGCCGCTGCTCCGTGAACGTACACCAGTTGGCCTCCGGCGTGGCCGACCCGCAGCGCCAGGCCGGCGACGAGCACCGTGCCGAGCATCGCGGCGGCGGCGCCTGTCGTCTTCGCGGGGGGCCACGGCGCGAACACGAGCAGCGACAGGGCGAGGACCGCACCGGTCGCGATGACGAACTGTTCCGCGAAGGCCTCGTGCTGGTGCAGCGGAGCGGACGCCACGACACGTTCCGCCATGTCTTCGTCGCGCTCACCGCTCTTCAGGGCCACGACCCCGGAGGCCAGCAGCAGGGCCTGCAGCACGACCACCGCCGACCAGCCGGCACGCCCTATCCGTGCACGCCAGAGCAGCCAGCCTGCGACGATGGCGACGACGGGCATCAGCATGGCGAGACCGAGGGGAAGATGAACGAGCGCAGGGTGAAGCGGCATGAGCGTGAGCCTCCGGACGGGGTGCGTCATCAGCGACGCATGTCACCCCTGACGACGGCGGGACGCCCTGTGGCACCACACGTTTGTATGATGCGGACAACTCCATGCACATCAGCGACTTGCGAGAGGATGTTCGACGCCGTCTCCCGGAGCGTCACGCCCAGGTGGCGTCTGGTCTCTTCGCCGCCATCGCGGTGCTGATGGCGGTCGACCTCGGGGGTGACGCTGGCACCGGGGCGGAATTGCTGCACCTGCTGGTCGAGGCGCTCACGATGGTGCTCGCCCTGGCCGGCGTTGGCGCCCTCTGGCAAGGCTGGCGCCGCGCGAAGGCCAGAGCTGAGCAACTGCACGTCGATCTGGTGGTGGCCCAGGACGAGGCGCGCCGCTACCGTGACGATGCCGGGCATCTGCTGCGCGGTCTGGGCGAGGCCATCGATCGGCAGTTCGCACGATGGGCGCTGACGCCGGCAGAGCGGGAAGTCGGCCTGCTCATGCTGAAGGGCCTCAGCCACCGGGAGGTGGCCGGCGTACGATCGACAGCCGAGATCACCGTGCGTCAACAAGCGCTGGCGGTCTACCGGAAGTCCGGCCTGAGGAACCGAGCCGAGCTCTCGGCCTACTTCCTCGAAGATCTGCTGCTACCTCACGAAAGTGCAGGACCTGCATGATGCGTCGACCCACGATCATGGCCCTTGCCACGGTGTTCGCGTGCACGCTCCTGGCGACCGACGTCCCGGCACAGGGCCGCGCCGCCGACACGAAGGCCGTCAAGGCGCTGGTCGCCACGTACGTCGAGGTGCGCGAGCAGCGTGACGCTGCCGCCCTGGCCCGGCTGTTCGTGGACGATGCCGATCAGCTCGTGTCCTCGGGTGAGTGGCGCCGCGGGCGCGACGCCGTGGTGAGCGGCGGCCTCAGCTCGTCGGCGCGCAACAGTGGCGCGCGCTCCATCGAGGTCGAGACCGTCCGCTTCCTGGCGACGGATGTGGCCCTGGCCGACGGGCGCTACGAGATCGCCGGCGCGGCCGGCGCTCCGCCGCGCCGCATGTGGACGGCGTTCGTGCTGGTGCGCCGCGATGGCGACTGGCGCATCAGCGCCATTCGGAACATGCGCCCGGCGGAGTAGGCGGGCGGCAGTCAGCGCGCACCGGGTTGTGTGATGATCTCCGCCGTGCGCAGACCTGTGTTCGGCCCCGCCCTCGTCCTGGCGGCCGTCGCGTCGATGGGGACGACGCTGGCGGCTCAACCGCCGCGTCTCGTTCAACCGGGCGCGCCAGGCCAACCGACGCGCGACATCACGGCCGCGGAGGCCACCGACACCTCGGGTGTGCGCCACGGGGCGGCCGACACCCGCTTCATGCAGGGGATGATCGGTCACCACGCGCAGGCGCTCGAGATGGTGGCCCTGGTCGGAGACCGCAGCGCCAGCGCCGACCTGAAGAAGCTGGCCCTGCGCATCGATGTGTCGCAGCGCGACGAGATGCAGATGATGCGCGAGTGGCTCACCGCCCGCGGGGAGGCGCTGCCCGATCCGCACGCCCATCACATGGCGCACGGGCAGATGCCCGGCATGCTCACCGCGGCGCAGATGGCCGGGCTGACGGCGGCGCGCGGTGCGGCGTTCGACCGGCTCTTTCTCGAGGGCATGATCCAGCACCACGAGGGCGCCCTCACGATGGTCACGGAACTGTTGGCCACCCCCGGCGCCGCCCAGGAGCCGGAGCTGTTCGATTTCGCCTCGGATGTCGAGGCCGATCAGGCGATTGAGATCGCGCGGATGCGCGCGATGCTGAAGGAGCTCGGGAAATGACGCGTCTTGTTCGATTCTTGGCTGCCCCGGCCGTCGTGGCGGCCCTTGCCGTGCCTGCGGGCGCGCAGACGGCCACCACCCCATCGACCACCACGCCCGATCCGCGTGTCGGCCTCAAGGCGGGCATCCGCGACCCGGGTGTCGCCGCGCGTGGCATCGCACTGCTGGCGAACCTGCCCAAACCCGACGGCTTCTTCGATCCGAAGTATCCCGCCGGTGAGCCGAACCCGCAGATGACCGCGGCCGAGAAGAAGGAGGAAGACGGCGATGCCAGCGGCGCCAAGCCGACGCCTCCCGCCGACGCGAAACCCGCGACCCCGGCGCGTCCACCCTGGGGTGGCCTCAATTTCGCCAACTCCGATCTCGCCTTCAGCGGCAACCACCTGTTCGTCGGCAACTTCAGCGGGTTCAACATCTACGACATCAGCGATCCGACGAAGCCGGCGCTGCTGACCTCGGTGGTGTGTCCCGGAGGACAGGGCGACGTGTCGGTGCACGGCAGCCTCCTGTTCATGTCGGTCGAGCAGACGCGCGGGCGTCTCGATTGCGGCGTGGCCGGCGTCGAGGATCCTGTGAGCAAGGACCGCTTCCGCGGCGTCCGTATCTTCGACATCACCGACATCCGGACGCCGAAGCAGGTGGCCGCCGTGCAGACCTGCCGCGGGTCGCACACCCACACGCTGGTGACCGATCCGAAGGACCCGGCCCACATCTACGTCTACGGATCGGGCACCTCGAGCGCGCGGTCGGCCGAGGAGCTCGCCGGCTGTTCCGGCAAGGATCCGAAGGAGGATCCGCAGACGGCGCTGTTCAGCATCGACGTCATCAAGGTGCCGGTGGCGCGGCCGCAGGAGGCGAAGATCGTCGCGCGCCCGCGCATCTTCGCCGACGAGAAGACCGGCAACATCGCCGGCCTCTGGGCCGGTGGCGACCACGGGCCGGGCACCCAGAAGACCTCGGTGACCAACCAGTGCCACGACATCACGGTCTTCCCGGCGGTCGGTCTGGCCGCCGGCGCCTGCTCGGGCAACGGCATCCTGCTCGACATCGCCGACCCGGCCAACCCGAAGCGCCTCGACTCCGTCGGTGACAAGAACTTCGCCTACTGGCATTCGGCGACGTTCAACAACGACGGGACGAAGGTCGTCTTCACCGACGAGTGGGGCGGCGGCATGCGTCCGCGCTGCCTCGCCACCGACCAGCCGACCTGGGGCGCCAACGCCATCTTCGACATCGTCGATCGCACGCTGCAGTTCAAGAGCTACTTCAAGCTGCCGGCGCCGCAGACGGCGACCGAGAACTGCGTGGCGCACAACGGTTCGCTGGTGCCGGTGCCGGGGCGCGACCTGATGGTGCAGGCGTGGTACCAGGGCGGCATCTCGGTGATGGACTTCACCGACTCGGCCAACCCGAAGGAGGTCGCCTTCTTCGATCGCGGCCCGCTCGATGCCGAGAAGCTGATCACCGGCGGGTACTGGTCGGCGTACTGGTACAACGGCCATGTCTTCGGATCGGAGATGTCGCGCGGCCTCGACGTGCTCGCCCTGACCCCGAGTGACCTGCTGACGCAGAACGAGCTGAATGCGGCCAAGGCCGTCACGGCGACGGCCTTCAACGTCCAGCACCAGGACCCGGTGACCTTCGCGCCGAGCCGTGCGGTCGCGCTGGCGTACGTCGACCAGCTCGTGCGGTCGGGGGCCGTGCCCGCCGACCGATCGGAGTTGCTGAAGGGCGCCATCGGCGCCGGCGACGCCGCCCAGCTCTCGATGATCGCGACGCGCATCGGCGAGCGCGCCGCCAGCCTCGCCGGCCCGGATGCGGCGCGCATGAAGGCGCTGTCGCAGCTGCTGACGTCGATTCGCTAGGGTAGGGCCGGCTCTCCGAGCCGGCCGTTCACCACAGGCGTGACGGACCGCTCGGAGAGCGGTCCCTACCCACGCCACCCTACCGAGTTCACATGTTCTCTCACGGCTCGAAGGCACGGCTCACCGAGAAGGACGTCGGCCGGTTTCCCGGCGACACGCTGTTCGACCGCCTCGGTCGCACGGTGTGTCGCGCCGGTGTCCTGCCGCGCAAGGAGCTCTACGAGGCCTGGGAGGTCGCGCGACGCACGCGGCGCCTGTTCCGCGGTGGACGCGTGATGGACCTCGCCGCAGGCCACGGCCTGCTGGCCCACGTCCTGCTCCTGCTCGACGACGCGTCGCCACGCGCCGTCGCCCTCGACACACACCTGCCGCCGTCGGCCGCCCGCCTGCACGAGGTGCTGGTCGACGCCTGGCCGCGTCTTCGCGACCGCGTCGCGCTCGTCACCTCGCCGCTGGACGATGTCTCGCTGCACGAGGACGACCTCGTGGTCGCGAGTCACGCGTGCGGGGCCCTCACCGACGTCGTCCTCGGCCACGCGATCAGCGCCGCCGCGCGCGTGGCCGTGTTGCCCTGCTGCCACGACGTCGAGACGTGCGACCCCGGTCCGCTCACGGGCTGGCTGGACGCGGCGCTGGCCATCGACGTCCGCCGGGTCACGGCGCTCGAGCGCGCCGGCTATCGCGTCTGGGCCCAGCGCATCCCCGCCGCCATCACGCCGAAGAATCGGCTGCTGCTCGGCGCACCGAGCGGGCGCGCGCCCGAGCCTTCGTCACCCCGCCCCGTCACCACGGACGTCGCGCCATGTCGATGACGGTGGCCGAGCGCATCAACGCCGAGCGCTTCGTCCTGGCCGGCTGGAGCCGCGCCATCCTGCTGCAGCTCGCCCATCCGCTCGTGGCGCAGGGCGTGGCCGAGCACAGCACGTTTCGCGGCGGGCTCTTCACCGCCGCGGTGCGGCTGCACCACACCGTCGCCGCCATGCGCCGGCTCACCTTCGGGCCGGCTGAGGCCTCCC
>NZ_JALHPM010000129.1:0-20042 GCF_022842525.1 Luteitalea sp. | reverse complement strand
AATCGTGTTTCCGGCACGGCCACGGCGCTCGCGCCGACCGGCGCGCCGGAGGCGGCATCCCCGGTGGCGCCCCGGACGCCTCCGGCCACCACGACCCCACCCTCACCCACGCGCGCGCTGACGCCGGTCCGCCCGACGGGCCCGCCGGTCACTCAACCGCCGGGGTTCCTCTCGGGCGTGCGCGTCGTGCCGATTGGATCGGCGTCGGCGCCGAGCACGGATCCGCAGGACGCCGAACAGACGTCGTGGCTCCGACGCCTGCTTCGCCCCTTTTCTTTCTTTTCGTCGAGTGACCGCGCATGAGCCGCATCGAACAGGCCCTGTCGAGAGTTCAGCAGTCCGACGCCCCGGCAGACCGGCCGGACGTCGAGTCCTCCCCCGCCGATCCGTGGGCCGTCGATGACGCCCTGCCGGCGAGCGAGCAGGACGTCGTGCTGCCGCCCGTGACTCAGGCCGTGGCCGGCGCGGCGCCGGCCACGGGCGCGGCACTCGGCGTGTCCCCGGCCTACAGCGGCGACACGCGTGTGCTTCCCATCGGGCGCCTCTACGCCGAGAAGATCGTCGGTGGCGAACTTCCGCCCCAGGTGGTCGAGGAGTACCGGCGCCTCGGCGCCTTCGTCCATCACCTGCAGACCGAACGCGGCGTGCGCGTGGTAATGGTCACGAGTGCCGTCCCGGGCGAAGGCAAGACGCTCACCGCCACCAACCTCGCGGTCGTCCTCAGCGGGTCCTATGGCCGGTCCGTGCTGCTCATCGACGCCGACCTCCGTCGTCCGTCGCTGCACCAGGTGTTCAACACCGTGTCGCTCAAGGGACTCGGCGACATCCTCAGTGGCGGCGAGCCGCCGCCACTCGTGCAGGTGACGCCGCGCCTCACGCTGCTGACGGCTGGCGAGCCGAACGCCGACCCGCTCGGCGGGCTGACGTCCGATCGCATGCGGCAGTTGCTGAACGAGGCCCGCGACGCCTTCGACTTCGTCATCATCGATACGCCTCCGGTCGGTCTGCTCACCGATGCCAACCTCCTGGCCGGCATGGTGGATGTGGCGCTGCTGGTGGTGCGCGCCACGTCGACGCCGTTCGACCTCGTCAAGCGGGCCAGCGAAGCCATCGGTCGTCATCGCATCGCTGGCGTGGTGCTGAATCGCGCCGAGCCGAACCGCACGCAGAAGTCGGGGTATTACGCGGACTACTACGGCCAGGCCCGCCCACGGGCAGAGCAGGGCTGATCCTCGATGGCCACCGTGCTTCAGCACGTCACCTGGCGCAGCGTGGTGCTGATCCTGTTCGAGAGTGCCCTGCTGATGGGCGCCCTCGCGCTGGCCACCACCCTCCGGCTCGGCAGCGACGTCCTCGAGGGCGCTCAGGCTTTCGAGCCCCTGCTGAAGATGGCGCTCGTGGTCGGAGTCTGTCAGGTGTGTCTGTACTACGCCGAACTGTACGACCTGCGGGTCGTCGCCGATCGGCGTGAGTTGTTCGTCCGGGTGCTGCAGGCACTCGGGGCGGCCTCCCTGGTGCTCGCGGCGCTGTACTACTGGTTCCCGGTGCTGGTCATCGGGCGCGGTGTATTCGTGTTGGCCGCTGCGGCGGTCATCTCGCTGGTCGCCAGTTGGCGCGTCGCCTTCGAGTGGCTGGTGGGACGCGTGGGGCCGAGCGAGCGACTGCTGGTGGTCGGCACCGGGCCGGCGGCCCTCTCCCTTGCGACGGAGATCAAGACGCGCCGCCAGGAACTGGGCGTCCGCATCGTCGGCTTCGTCGATGCCGACGGCGTGCGGCCTGTCGGGGTCGACGAACACGTCATCGGCAGCGTCGACGACATCCCGGAGATCGTGCGGCAGCATCAGGTCGACCGCGTGGTCGTCAGCCTGGCCGATGCCCGGGGCAAGCTGCCGATGGACAAGCTCCTCGACATGAAACTGTCCGGGGTCGTCTTCGACCACCTGGCGTCGGTGTACGAGGAGTACACGGGCAAGATCGCGCTGGAGAACCTGCGACCGAGCTGGCTGATCTTCTCGGAGGGCTTCCGCAAGAGCCCGGTGTTGACGGCCACCAAGCGGGTCGGCGACATTCTGGCGGCCACCATCGGTCTGCTGCTGGCGGCGCCGATCATGGGGATGGTCGCGCTGGCAGTGCGCCTGTCCTCGCCGGGTCCCGCGTTGTATCACCAGGAGCGCGTCGGCCAGCGTGGGCGCACCTTCACCGTGCACAAGTTCCGCTCGATGCGTACCGATGCCGAGGCGGCGACCGGCGCCGTGTGGGCGCAGGCCAACGACACGCGCGTCACGCCAGTCGGGGCCTTCCTGCGCAAGACCCGGCTCGACGAACTGCCGCAGTTGTGGAACGTGCTCAAGGGCGAGATGAGCCTCGTCGGGCCGCGGCCCGAGCGCCCGGAGTTCGTGCGGATGCTGACCGAGCAGATTCCGTTCTACGGACAGCGCCACAGCGTCAAGCCCGGCGTCACCGGTTGGGCGCAGGTGTCCTACACGTACGGCGCGTCGGTCGAAGATGCCATGGAGAAGCTGCAGTACGACCTGTACTACATCAAGAACCTCTCCGTGGGCCTCGACCTCTTCGTCCTGTTCAAGACGGTGCAGACCGTCGTGCTCAAGCGCGGACAGTGACGACGGTGTGGCTGTCGCTCCTCGTGGGCTGCGGAGCCCTGGTGGCCTACGTTCTGGTGGGCTATCCGCTGCTGCTGCGCGCCATCGTGGCGATCCGCGGTCCGCGGGCGATCCGACAGGCCGACATCACCCCCTCGGTCAGCCTGGTGATCTCTGCCTTCAACGAGGCCGACGTCATCGCCTCGAAGATCGACAACGCGCTCGCCCTCGACTATCCCGCGGACCTGCTGCAGATCGTCGTCATCTCGGATGCCTCGGATGACGGCACCGATGCCATCGTGCAGGGCTATGAGGCGCGTGGGGTGCGACTGCAGCGGATGGCCGAGCGGCGCGGCAAGACGGCCGGCCTCAATGCCACGCTGCCGCGGCTGACGAGCGAGATCGTCGTGTTCTCGGATGCCAACGCCATCTACGAACCCGACGCCATTCGCAAGCTGGTGCGCAACTTCGCCGATCCCGACGTGGGATGTGTGACCGGCGAAGCCCGGTATCTCGGCGACGCCGATGGCGCCGCCGATGAGGGCGAGGGCACCTACTGGAACTACGAGATGCAGCTCAAGCGTCTCGAGACCGCGGTCGGCTCCAGCGTCGGTGGCGATGGCGCCATCTACGCGATCCGTCGTCACCTCTGGCAGACCCTGCCCGACGACGGCATCAACGACTTCCTGAATCCCCTGCAGATTGTCGCCGCCGGCTGGCGCGGGGTGTACGAGCCCGAGGCCATCTGCCATGAAGAGGCCGCGGGCGACACGAACAAGGAGTACCGTCGCCGTGTGCGCATCATCAGCCGAAGTTGGCGGGCGGTGTGGCGCGCCAGCGACGTCCTGAAGCCGTGGAAGGTCGGGTTCTTCGCCGTCTCGATCGTCTCGCACAAGGTGCTGCGCTGGTTCACCGGGTTGTTCCTGCTCGGCATCGGACTCGGCGCGCTCGGCCTGGTGTTGCCGCCCCTCATCGCGGCGGCCCCCTGGGTCTGGGCCGCCCTGTCGGCCATGGTGCTGCTGGTGATGGCAGTGCCCGAGACACGGCGCATCCTGCAGGTGGCCTGGTACTTCGGCGTGCTCAACCTCGCGTCGGTGGTCGGCCTCCTCAAGGGCACCTTCGGCCAGACGTCGGGCGTCTGGACGCCGCCTCGTCTGACCGCCGGCACGAGCGGACGAACCGGCGTCGTCGATCTGTGGACCGGCAGCGGACTCGTCGCGGGCGTGCTCCTGCTTGCCTGGTTCGGGGTGATGCTCGAGCAGCATCCGGACCTGGTGCGAGTCGTGTTCTGGGCCTCGCTGTCGGTCATGGTGTATCTCTTCGCCGGATATCCGCTGCTGATTGCATCGGTTGGCTTCTTCAGGCATCGACCGGTGAATGCCGGCCCGCATGAGGACGCCGAACTCCCCAGCGTCACGCTCCTCGTGGCCGCACACGACGAGGAGGACGTGATCGCGCGCAAGCTGCAGAACTGTCTCGAGGTGAACTATCCGCAGGACCGCCTGCGGGTGGTGGTGGCCTCCGACGGATCGCGCGACCGGACGCATGCCATTGCACGATCCTTCGCCGATCGCGGCGTCGCATTGCTGGCCTACCCCCGGCGCAGGGGCAAGATCGCGACGCTTGCGCAGGCGATGCAGACGGTGGAGAGCGAGATCGTGGTGATGACCGACGCCAACGCGTTCATGCGGCCGAACGCCGTGCGCGCACTCGTGCGCAACTTCAGGAACCCGCGCGTGGGTGCCGTCAGCGGCGATGTGGTCCTGACGGGCGACCGCGCAGCCCTGGCGATGCCGGAAGACCTGTACTACCGGTACGAGCGGTGGCTGCAGCGTGCCGAGTCGGAGCTCGGCTCGATGGTCGGTGTCGACGGGGCCCTGTACGCCCTGCGCCGATCGCTGTTCCAGCCACCGCCGTCCGACACGGTCCTCGACGACATGGCCGTGCCGATGTCGGTGATCAGGCAGGGCATGCGGGTGGTGTTCGAACCCGATGCGGTCGCCTTCGAGCACGGGTCGCGATCGGCGTGGGAGGAGTTCTCCCGCAAGACCCGCATCGTGGCCGGGGCGGTGCAGTTCCTGCGCCGGGGACGGCGACAGATCCCGTGGGCGGCGCCGCAGGCCGTCTTCTCGCTGATCTCGCACAAGGTGCTGCGGTGGATGTCGCCGGTGATCGGCGCCATCTTCTTCATGAGCTGTTTTGCGCTGCGGAACCAGGGTCTCCCGTTTGCCATCCTGTGGTGGTCGGCCGTGGTCGCGATGGGCATCGGCCTGCTCGGGTGCGTGGAGTGGCTCCGCCGCCTGCTGCCGATAGGCGTTTGTTACTATTTCGGCATGGTGCACGTGGCGGCCGCGGCTGGCATGCTGCGTGGCATCATCGGCGGCCAGGCGGTCGCCTGGCAGCGCTTCCCGCGTACGCCGGTCAGCCCCGCATGAACGCTCTCGTCTCCCGACTTCGTCGATCGATCGCGCCGGCCGGCAAAACCCTGCTGTTCAGGAGCGGCGGGTGCCGCGCCCTGCGCACGCTCGCCCCGAGCCGCAACGTGGCCATCCTGCGCTACCACGCGGTGTGCGGTCCGGAGGGCTATGCGTACGCCGACCCCGGGATCTGCGTCTCGCCGGAGGCGTTCGACGCCCACATCGCGTATCTCTCGAGCCAGTACGCCGTCCTGCCCCTTCCAGAGGCCGTCGCGCGCCTGACGTCGCGTCAGCCACTGCCGCCCAACGCCGTCGCCATCACCTTCGACGACGGCTATGCCGACAATCTGGGCGCCGCCCGCACGCTGCACAAGTACGGCGTCGTTGGGACGTTCTACCTCACGGCCGACTGCCTTGCCGACGGCCAGCCGTTCTGGCCCACGGAGATCAAGACGCTGGTCGAGGCGCTCCGCGGTCCTGCCGTGACCATCACGGTGCCCCGGGCGCAGACGCTGCCACTCGCGACGGCGACCGATCGCTACCGCGCCATCAAGACCCTGACGAAGCTGTGCAAGGGGCACCCGATTCCGGTCCGTGACGCGTTGCGGGCGGAGCTGCGCCAGTTGGCCGGTGTGCCGGCCGCGCCGACGCCGACCATGCTGACGTGGGACCAGGTCCGCGAGATGGTGTCGTTGGGCATGGACATGGGCGGCCACACGCTCACCCACACCAACCTCCCGAGTGCCGGTCCCGAGGATGCCTGGCGCGAGATCGATGGCTGCCGACGCGTGTTGCGGGAGCGCCTCGGCGTCGAGGTCACGCAGTTCTCCTACCCGAATGGCGGTGCCGAGCGGTATCACACGCCCGAACTGCACGACATGGCGCGACGGGCCGGCTTCACGGGTGCGGCGACCTCGAGCAACGGGTTCACGACGCCCGACAGCGACCCCTACGCCATGGAGCGCGTCGAGATCGAGGAGCGTCTCGAGGACCTGGTGTTCGCGCTCGAAGTCGAGCGCTTTGCCTTCAGACCCGCGCCGCGGCGCGCGGAGACACACGCGTGAGCCTCACCGCCCTGATCTGGGTGTTGCTGTACGTGTCGCTTGCCGCTGCCTCGGTGCTCAACCCACTGTATGGCGCGCTCGGCTACCTGCTCGAGTACTACATGCGCCCCGCCCTCAAATGGTGGGGCGACGACCTGCCGGTCCTTCGGTACAACCTGATCATCTCGATGGTGCTCGGCCTGACGTTCGCGTTGAGGCGGACATCGCTGAAGCCACTCGTGCGCACCCCGAACTTCGCCGCGCGCTGGTTGGTGTGTCTGCTGGCGGTGATGATCGGCGTGACGTTCACGACGGCCATCGACGAGGACCTGTCCGTCGAATGGGTGACCGAGTGGAGCAAGATGGCGATCATCTTCCCGATGCTCGCCGCAGGCGTGATCCGCACGCGGCAACACTTCAATGCGTTCGTCACGGCGCACGTGCTTGGGGCCTTCTGGTGGGGCTGGGAAGCGTATCGTGATCCGAAGCGGGAGGCCGGGCGCCTGGTCGAGATCGGCTCGGGAGATTCCCTGCAGGACAACGGCGCCGCAGCGCACCTGGTCACGACGCTACCCTTCGCGCTGATCTACGCCATCACGGAGAAGAACCCCCGGCTGCGGGCGGTGGGACTGCTGGCGACCCCGTTCATCATCAATACGCTGATTCTCTGCAACAGTCGTGGGTCGATGGTGGGCCTCGGCGTCGCGGGCCTGGCCGGGATAGGCCTCATCAAGAGCGGCTACAGAATGCGAACCGTCACTGCCGTCATCGGTATGGTGGTGGCCGTATTGCTGCTCGCCGACCCGCAGTTCATCAGAAGACAACAGACCACCGCCAACCCGCAGGACGGTTCCGCGCAGGGCCGGCTTGTGACCTGGCAAGGCGCACTGGAACTGGTCAAGGACCACCCGTTCGGCACGGGTGGCCGGGGATTCCACCTCCTCAGCCCCAAGTACATCCCGGAGATCGTGGAATCGCACGGCGGCGATCTCCGGGCCCCCCACAACACCTACGCGATGGTCGCCTCCGAGTGGGGAGCCCTGGGTCTGATCTGCTTCATCGGCATCTATGCCTCGGCCTTCCTGAATCTGCGTCGTGTCAAGCGGGCGGCGCGACCAGAAGAACACGGCTACTTCTACTGGCGGGCCTTCGGTATGCAATTGGCTCTGATCGCCTTCCTCGTCGCCGCGTCCTTCACGGACCGCCTGTACGCCGAGGCGGGCTACTGGCTGGTCGGTCTGTCGTACGCCCTGCTGCGCATCCAGCGGACCGAACACGCCGAAAACGTTGCCGCAGATGCCTCAACCACCCAGGAAGCGCTGGATCGGAATGCGCGGTGGACGGGCTCGGAACTGACACCCGCAGGGGCGCAGCCGTGACCCCACGGTCCGGCGCCTCTGGCCTCGACGCCCTCGATGAGGCTCTGAGGCACGACTCGGCGCGGCATCTCGGAGTCGCAGCGGTCACCCTGACTCGTGTCTCCCTGGTCGAACGTCCGGCTTCCTACGTGGGCCGATACCTCGTACGCGCCGTGCCACCGTCCGATGCGCGCTGCGGGCTGTACGTGAAGGTGTTCAAGCCCAGAGACAATCCTGGCGGCCTCGATGCGATGCGGGCACGAGTGCAGCACGAGTTCGACACCCTGCAGCGGATGCAGACGGTCTTCCATGGTCGCCCGAGCCTCGGCGTCGTGCCGCCGGTGGCCTGCTACCCTGAGTCACTGGCCATCGCCACGGAGGAGGTTGCCGGCCCTACGCTACTGGACTACCTGCCCCCTCGCATGGCGGTCTGGGCTTCTCGCGCGGCTCGACTGGAAGCCGCGCAGGTCCTCAGCCAGTGCGGAACCTTTCTCCGGATGCTCCACGACGTCGAACCGCACGGCCCGATGGGCACGGCTGCAGACATCGCGAGCTACGTCGATGTGCGCCTCATCCGTCTCGAGCGAGAAGGCGGGCCCCTCTTCAATTCGCCGTGGCGGTCTCGCGTCCTTGCTCACATTGAGTGCCTGGCTCAGCAGCTCTCGGCGGACGACCTCGTCCCGCGTCTGGCGCATGCCGACCTGGCGCTCGCCAACGTGCTCGTGTCGGACGACCGAATTGTCGTCCTCGACTTCGCCATGGCCCGCCAGGCCTTGCGGTTGCTCGACGTCACCCGGCTCAGCCTCCAACTCGATCTCCTTGCGGTGAAGCCGCACATCAGCGGCGCCACCGTGCGGCACCTCCAGTCAGCCCTCAGGGAGGGCTTCGAGCCAGGCCTCTCCGACGCGCATCCGCTCTATCGCCTGCTGACGCTCCTGCACCGCGTGAATCATCTGGGGACGCTGACCTTGAAGCCGGCTCGCTTTCCCGAGACGCTCTACAACGGCGCCGTCGCCCGTGCACACCGACGGTGGATTGCCGCCGAACTCGACCGGGGCGCAGGTCTCTGATGGCCAGCGCGAGTCCAGATCGACTGATCGGTCTCGGCCGGCGGTTGCAGAAGCTCCGCGCCATGCCCGCGGCGGAACTCGCGCACCGGGTCCGCTACAAGATCGCGGTGCTGCGCGAACGGCGCGCCTACGCGGCTGGCACCCTTGCGCCGCCCGATCGCCTGCGCGGCGCCCTGCGGCCCGACCTGCAGACCCCCGACTGGCAGGCGCGCCTGCTGTCGGCGCGGGCCGACAGCGCCTCGCGGTTCCTGCCGTCGATCCAGCAGCGCGAGGCCATGCGCGGCCTGTTTGCGACCCGCTATGCCGCCGAGCGTGCCGACATGCAGGCCCGTGCCGCCGAGACCCGCGCGCATCGGTTCTCGTTCTTCGGTCAGACTTTCAAGTACGGTCAGGACATCCCGTGGCAGGACGACCCGGTCACGCGCAAGCCCTGGCCCGCCGTGTACCACGCCGACGTGCCCGTCCATCGCGGCGACATCGGCTGCGGCGACGTCAAGCACGTGTGGGAGCTGAGTCGGCAGCAGTACCTCGTGGACCTCGGTCGTGCCGTGTTCCTGGACGACGACCGCGCGAGTCTCGACAGCCTGCAGCATCTCGTACGGAGCTGGATGGCCGGCAATCCGTACGCCACCGGCGTGCACTGGTCGTGTGCCCTCGAGCCGGCATTTCGCGCCTTCTCATGGGTGTGGGCCTATGCCCTCTCGTGGCACGCGCTGGACGAGGCCTTCCACCTCGAGTGGCTGTGCGGCATGTACGATGCCGCGCGCTTCATCGAGGCCCACCTCGAGCACTACTCCAGTCCCTACAATCACCTCATCGGCGAGGCGTCGGCGCTCTACATGCTCGGGGCGTCGTTTCCGGAGTTCGCCGATGCCGCGCGCTGGCGGGCGACGGCACGGACCGTCCTCGAAGGCCGGCTCGGGGAGCAGTTCTACGCCGATGGCGGCACGGTCGAGCAGTCGACCTTCTACCACCACGCCAGTGTCGGCGACTATCTGCTGGCGGCGCTCACCGCACGCCAGGTCGGCGAGACGCTGTCGCCGGCCGTGTGGTCCGCCATCGAGCGCGGTCTCGACTTCAGCACGGCGCTGCTGCAACCCGACGGCCGCATCCCGGAGATCGGCGGTGCCGATGACGGCAAGCCGATCCGGATGGAGCACCTGCCGCTCTGGGACTTCCGGCCCTACCAGGCCCTCGGCGCCGTGCTGTTCGACCGCGGCGACCTGAAGTTCGCCGCTGGACGGTTCCACGAAGACGCCCTCTGGCTGCTCGGCCCCGCCGGACTGGAGGCCTTCGACCGCCTCCCGGCGACGACGCCGGAGCGGACCGCCATCGCACTCCCGCAGAGCGGCTACTACGTGATGCGGACCGACTGGACGCCGCAGGCCGACTACGTGGTGGTCGATTGCGGCGAGCAGGCCCTCGGCATGCGGCCCGACGCCATCCCGAACTCGATGCACGGGCACGCGGACTGTCTCTCTGTGCTGGTCACGCTCGCCGGACGCCGCGTCCTGATCGACTCCGGCTTCTACGCCTACAACAGCGGCGGCGCGTGGGAGGCCCACTTCCGCGAGACAGCGGCGCACAACACGGCGCGCGTCGACGGCCGTGACCAGGCGTTGCATCTCGGCAAGATGGCGTGGGCGCACAGCTACCGCGCGCGTCCCGAGGGCTGGCACACCGACGCCACGGCCACGTGGCTCGTCGGGGCCCACGATGGCTTCGATCGCAGCGACACCGGTGTCACGCATCGGCGCGCGGTCTGCCATCGCACCGCCGGGTACCTGGTGATCGTCGACGAGTTCGTCGGCGCCGGGGACCACGACCTCGAAGTCAACTTCCAGTTCGCTCCCGGCGCGACGCTCGCCCCGGACGGGGCCGCGGGCATGGCGTACGGCGACATCGCGCGCCTGCACTGGACCAGTCCGCTGCTCTGGAACGAAACCAGAACGGAGGGCGGCGATGGTCCCGAGGCGGGCTGGGTGGCCCCCAGTCTCGGTGTGCGCACCCCGGCGCCCCGGTTGTCACTGCGCACGCGATCGGGCCAGGAACGCACCGTGCTCGTCACCGTGATCGCGCCGGGTCTCGCAAGCGGTCGGCCGGTCACCGTGGACTCCGGTGGAGAGGATCACCTCGTGGTGACGGTGGACGGCATGCGCGAGGTCGTGCGCGTCGATGCCAGTGCCCGCACGCGACGCCCGGACGCGCCCCTGCTCTCGTTCGAACGTGCCGACGCCGCTCCCTACGCCGTGCCTGCGCCGGTCGGTCGGCTCGGGCCCACGCCACACGCCTGACATGACCACACCCTCGCGTCCTCCCGCGCGCATCCTCGAGATCACCTCGTACCCGCCCCCACGGGCGGGCTGGGGGATCCGCGTCGAGTACCTCAAGCATCGCCTCGAAGCCGAAGGTCACACCTGCACGGTGCTGAACCTCGGCACGAGCCGGACGATCCCGAGTCCCGAATACGAGACCGTGCTCGGCGGCGGCGACTTCGTCACGAAGGTCTGGCGCTTCAGCCGCGCCGGATACCTCGTGCACGTGCATGCGAGCGGTGACGCCGTGAAGGGCACCGTGCTCGCGGTCATCGGCTCGCTGATCAGCCTCCTGCACGGCCGCCGTCCGGTGTTGACGTTCCACGCCGGGGCCACGCAGCGGCACTTCCCCGTGCATCGGTCGTGGACGTGGACGCCGCTGTACGGACTGCTGTTCGCGCTCCAGCGCCAGATCATCTGCAACAGCGACGCGGTGAAGGTGTGCATCCAGCAGTACGGGGTGCCGGCGAGCAAGATCGTCCCCATCCCGGCCTTCAGCGCGCAGTACCTGGAGTTCACGCCGCAGGCGCTGCCGCCCCAGCTCGAGGCGTTCTACCAGCGCTATCCGCAGACCGTGTTCGTCTATGTGCGACTGCGCAAGCTGTTCTATCCCCTCACGCTGGTGGAGGGGATCGCGACGATGTGCGCGGCGCGGCCCGACATCGGCGTCGTGCTGTGCGGCGCCTACGGTGGGCACTTCGAGCCGGAGATTCGCGAGGCTTTCGACCGACGCATCGCCGAGCTGCAGCTCGCCGACCGCGTGTGCATTCTCGAGGACCTCGATCACGACTCGTTCCTCACGGCGCTGAAGCGTTCCGTGCTCTACCTGCGCACGCCGATCACCGACGGCGTCGCCTCGTCGGTGCTGGAGTCGATCGCCCTCGGGACGCCGGTCGTCGCCTGCGAGAACGGGTCGCGGCCGCGCGGCGTGGTGCTCTATCCGGCCGAGGATCCCGAGCGCATGGCCGCCGCCGTGCTGCACACCATCGACCATCGCGCCGAGGTGATGGCGGCCCAGGCCGACCTCGAGGTGCGCGACACGCTGGCTGACGAGGTCGCGTTGCTCACGCGCTGAGGCCGATGCGCATCCTGTATCACCACCGCACGCTGGGCGACGGGGCCGAGGGCATCCACATCGCGGCGATGGTGGACGCCTTCCGTACCCTCGGCCACGAGGTGCGCGTGGTGGGCCCGGCAGCAACCGCCGATGCCCGCGCCGGCCGCGCTGCTCGACTGAAGGCTTGGCTCCCTGGAGCCGCGTTCGAGGTGGCCACCCTCGCGTACAACCTGCCAGAGCACCGGGAACTGCGCCGCCTGATCGCCGACTGGCACCCGGACCTGCTCTACAAGCGTCACGCGCGCTACGACGTGGCGGCGCTTCGCGCGGCGCGGGCTGCGGGCGTGCCGTCGATTCTGGAGGTCAACGCGGTGTACTCGGCGCGGCCGTACTGCGACTTCGAGCCGCAGTCGTTGCACTCGCTGGCGGCACGCGTGGAGCGCGCGGCGTTCCGCACCGCGAACCGCGTGATCGCGGTGTCGTCCCCCATGGCGGCGCAGGTGGAGGCGCTCTCCGGCCGGCCAGCCGATGTCGTGCCGAACGGCGTGGACCCGGTGATGTTCGACCCGGAGCGCGTGCTACCGAAACGTGGTCCGTGGTCTGAGGGTGATGGACTCCTGCTGGGCTGGACCGGCGTGCTCCGGGAGTGGCATGGCCTCGAGCTGCTGCTCGAGGCGGCCGCGGCGTCTGGCGCCCGCGTGCTGTTGGTGGGTGACGGTCCAGCACGGGGGGCCGTGGAGGCGCGAGTGCAAGCTCTCGGACTGGCGGAGCGGGTGTTCATCACCGGCCGCGTGCCACGCGACGAGATCGCCGGCTACGTCGCGGCGTTCGACGTCGGTGTCGTCGCAGACGAGCGGACCGGCGTCGCGAGCCCGATGAAACTGGTCGAGTACATGGCGATGGCCAAGGCGGTCATCGCACCAGACATGCCCAACATCCGCGACATCGTGATCCACGGCGAGACCGGGCTGCTGTTCGCCCCGGGAGTTCCCTCTGAATTGACCGCAGCGATGGTGGGCCTCGAAGATCCGGTCGAGCGGGGCCGTCTTGGTGCTTCAGCGCGCGCCGAAATACAGCGCGCCCGCACCTGGCTGAGAGTTGCCGACAGCATCCTGCCCCGTCTCGGCCGGTGACGACATCAGGCCGGCAATACGTCGAAGGTTCCTCGGGTTTGCCGGAGCTGGCACGGCCTGGGCTCCCGGCACCGGCCGAACCAGGAGACTCGCCCAGTCGCCGGGGCCACCGGCATTGCGGAGCACGACGAGATTCCTGCAGTACGCGACCAGGTCGAAGGGTTGGTCGCCGCGAATATGCCGAACCTGCGAGGAATCGAACTCCAGCCAAAACTTGTCGACGCCGCGCGCGCCGCCAGCCCTGGGCGCCTGCGCTGACACGTTGACGTCATAGAGCAGGACTGGTTCCTTGCTCTCTGTAGCCACCCACAGCTTCAGGTTGTCCCAGTCGTCCCGGCGGAGCGTCCACTGGGCGTAGTAGCGGACCCATTCGTTCGCCTTGGCAATCTGCGCCCCCTGGAGCGGCAGTAACGGTGCGCCACTCGACCCATCGTAGTTGTCTGGCCCCCTCACATTGCCGTTCGTCGCCGACCATGTGGTCGAAGAGCCATCCCAAACTGGTTGGTACGACCGCATGTCCACCATGTACACGTCACGCCCCCTGTCATAGCCAGGCGCCGGAGAGTGCGGTGGGTAGTTGCTGCCCCCGTCATAGCGGGTGCGAATCTCGTACCAGATGTTGTCTCCAGGCCGAGTGAACTGGAACGTCTTGTGACTGTGGGTGGCATACCGTAGATAGGAGTCCGTGAAATACGCCTCCCACGAGACCAGATACGTGAACCCTTCCTCGAGGTTGAGGGGATAACGCACCTGAGCCGGTGTCGAGTTGGTGCTGACGAGACAGCGCGTGCCTGCTGTGTGGCGCGCGGGAGTGGTGCCGAACTGCCCTCGGAGGACAGTGGCCTGCCCTGTGGCCCAGTTCGGACTGACAATCGTGATGATCTCGTCGTCAATCTTGAAGGAGCGGTCCTTTGGCGTGTCCGCCGAGACGATGCCGACGAAGAACACCGAGGTATCGCTCGGTTCGACGTCCGCAGCCAGGACATGCCCGTTGGACTCGGTGTAGAACGACGGGATCACGACCTTCGCAGCGTCCTGTCGCCTCGGATGGTTGTCCGAGCCAGGGTCGTAGGTGATCATGAGCGGGATGGGATCCTTCGCGTTCTCGGCGAATCCACCATCCCGCATGCGCTGCAACTGCCCCGCTTCGCGCATGCTGTACGCCTTGAAGAAGTCGCTCCGCGCAGCGAGCGTGTTGAAGTACGCATGCGGATTGTCTGCCTGCGCGCTCGCTCGCTGAGTGAAGCGTTGTCCGAGCAGCAGCGCCAAGCCGACCAGTACCGTTACGAAAGCACGTAGAGGAGACATAGGATCAATCCATGGCCCTGTGGAGGAGGGCATACCAGGCAAGAAGCAATTCTCGCGCCAAGCCGGAATCCTTAGAGACCGCCACACCAAGCCAGGATCCGACTTCTCGCACGTCGGTTTGTCGACAGGGCGGTAACAAAGTCGTGCCCAAGCGCAGCCTCGATCTCTTCTCTCACGCCTTGCCAGGTGCGCGTCGCAGAATCCCCAGCGGGAGCAAACTGCGAAGTCGAGGCGCAAGATCGTCGACGATCTCCATGATGACGCGTTCCTGCTCTCGGAACGGCGTCCACAACAATAGGACGGCATACGTCACCACAGTGACGGCAACGCCAGCCATCAAGTCCAAGGCTGGCAACAAGCCGAGCGATTGCAACGACACACTAACCATCAGACCAGATGCGCACGCGAACGAACTCAACAACAAGGCTGGCCCACAGGCAGACGCCAGGTCGGCCGGAGACACCCGACTCCGTCGCCGAAGCAGGTCGCCTGCAAGCAGGGCATGGATGACCTCGGCCAGAAGAACTCCAGCGGCGACCCCGACCACGCCTCCGTAGCGGGCACCCACCGCGCCACCGCCGACAAGGACCGCTACCGTGACGAGTTGCTGAGCACTCTGGACCCACACGGCCCCCAGCGCCTCGTTGGCCGCATGGACCGGTCGCATCACGGAACGGAACATTCCGACGATCGAGAGGACGCGGAAGGGCTCGACGGCTGCGTGCCACTGGTCTCCGAACAACACCGGCACGATCAGATGAGCCAGGCACGCACACGTGAGCAGCATCGGAAACGAGACGAGGGTGGTGGCCCGAATCCCCTTCAGCACGGCGCGTCTGAAGCGATCGGGTTCATCCTGAATGATGGCCAGGATGCGCATCAGGGACGCATCGAAGGCCATCCGGTTGGTCAGGGTGTGCATGAGGCCGTAGGCCTTGTCGTAGAAGCCGAGGCTGGTGACGCCAAGCATGCGACCAACGACCACGTTATCGAGGTTGGCTGACGCAAACAGCAGCAGATTCTTGGCCTGGAACCCGAGACCGAACCCAATCGTTTCCGACAGCGCACGTCGGGTCACGAGGAGGCTTGGGCGCCACGGAGATGCGTAGAGCTTCGCCGATGTCGAGAGCACGGCACCGAAGAGCGGCCCGTACACCAGACTCCAATACCCCCATCCGAAGAATGCGAGCCCAAGGGTCAGGAGGGTGCCTGACACCGTGTCGAGTACCTGGATCGCGGTGCTGTGCTTGTATTGCAGATGACGAGTCAGCATCGCTGATGCCACCGTGCCCCAAGGCGTGATCAAGAAGGTGACCGCGAGATACGGCAGCACCGCACCGACCTCATTGCTGCCGAAATATCGACCAATCCACGGACTCGACATCCAGAGCGCCCCAAAGCACAGGGCACCCGCCAGAAGGTTCACGACGAACACCGAGGACGCGTGGTCCGGTCGCAGTTCCTTCATTCTCACCAGCGAGGCGTTCAGGCCAAGTTGGGTCAGACGCGTTGCCAGGGTGATGAAGAAGCGGGCGGCCGTCGTGATGCCGAAATCTGCAGGCGTCAGCAACCGCGCGAGGAACAGTGACGACGCAAAGACCACGCCCTGGATGGTGAGCCGTCCCCCGAAATCCCACACCGCCGAACGACGGGCCCTGCTCCCGTAGTTCTCCCCTGTCGCCTTCGCTGTCTCGTTCACCTGACCGCACCCCGGAGGCGTTGCTCGATGTCAGCACAGGTCGTGCGCCACCGACTCAACTTCGTCTCCCGCAGGTCGCGGGCGCCGGCCTGCAACGCCGGCAGCGCGGCCCGCGCGGTCCCCACGCCCGCAGCGATGGCCTCCGCCTCGGCGCCGACATGCAGCGCCCCCGACGGGAACTCCCGCCGCAGGAGGTCGAAGGCGGAGACGATCACCGGAGTGCCCTGGTAGATGGCCTCGTACGCGCCCCGAAGCATCGTGTGATCGCGGGTCGTCAGCGTCAGGACGATGTCGGCGTCGGTCAGCAGGCCGCCATAGGCCGGCACGCTGAGAAACCCCGTCAGCGTGACGTTGCCAGGGAGGGCGGCCTTCACCTCGGATGCGAGGTGCTTGGGATTGCCGGTCACGAAGTAGCGCACGTCTGGCGTCAGCCTCGCCGCGTCGAAGATGGCGGCCACCGGCTCGTCGTAGTTGAACGAGCACACGACGGCCACGGTGAAGGTTTCGGTGCGTGGAAACCGTTCGACCTGCTCGAAGACCACCGGGACATCCGGGACCAGCGTGGCGTGCCCGCCGGCGGCTCGCACGAGGGCCGCGATGTGGTCGTTGTGGACCAGCGTGGTGGCCGCCTGCCGACACAACCAGCGTTGCAGCCATTGCAGGTACTTCCAGCGCGGATGCAGGAAGGCCGCCGAGTGCGCGTCGAGCACGAGACGGGCGCCCTGCCGCCGCACGTACCCCAGCACGGCCAGCGCCGCGACCAGCGGCGGCGTCATCACGGCGACGACGTCTGGCTGCTCCTCGCGCAGGATGCGCGTGGTCTCACGCCACTGCGCTCGATATTTCCAGAGGATCGTCGAGGCGCGGCTGCCGTACGCCGGCGCGTAGACCATGTGCGAGGTCCCGCCCAACTCACGTGCCGTTGCGTCGCTGCGACTGCACGACTCGGCCCAGGAAATGTACGTCAGCCTTGGCCGCACTTGCTCGCCGGCAGTCAGTCGAACATCGCTCACGACTGGGCGACGACCGCAGGCTTCAGGTTAGCACCGGCCCACGGCCGGAAGCCGGCACGCAGGCCATCGATGCCCACCAGATCCACCACCAGTTGATCGGCCCGGACGACCTCGGCCAGGTTCTCGGTGCCGGCCAGTCGCTTGGCCACGATCACGACGTCGGCGGCCTCCACAGCCGCGCACCAGTCGGCCACGAGCAGTTGGGCGACGTGAGGCAACCGCTCCTCGATGTAGGCGCGATTGCGACCCACGAGGTGGCCGACCGTCACGTCCGGATCGCAGACGCGGAGCGTCACGCCCTTGCCGATCAGCGCCTCGGCCAGCGTGACGAACGGGCTTTCGCGCAGGTCGTCGGTACCGCGCTTGAAGCTGAGACCGAGCAGTGCCACCTTCCGCTTGCCCGACGCCAGCACCACGTCGACGACACGACCGATGTGCGCCTCGTTGCTCGGAATCACGCTGGCGAGCAGCGGCGTGCTCATGTCACTGTCGCGCGACACGTAGTTGAGCGCGCGCACGTCCTTGGGCAGACAGGAGCCGCCGAACCCGAAGCCGGGCTGCAGGTACCGGTGCGACACGTTCAGGTCGCGGTCTTCGCAGAACACCTTCATGACGGTGCGGCCGTCGATGTCGAGTTGCTGGCAGAGGGCACCGATCTCGTTCGAGAAGGCCACCTTCAGGGCGTGGTAGGCGTTGCTCGCGTACTTGATCATGGACGCCTCGGCCGGGCGCACCCGGCGGACTGGCGCGTCGATGTGCGCGTAGGCCTGCAACAGGACGTCCCCCGCCCGGCTGTCCGTTTCGCCGACGATGGTGAAGGGCGGCTGCTGGAAGTCGCGAATGGCACTGCTCTCGCGCAGGAACTCCGGGTTCACGCAGAGCCCCACCTCGTGCCCCACCCGCTTGCCGCTGCTCTCTTCGAGAATGGGCGTCAGCACCGACTCGACCACGCCCGGCAGCACCGTGCTCCGGATCACGATCACGTGATACGCCGCATGATCCTTCAGCGCCGCGCCGATCTGCTCGACGACACGCTCGAGGTAGCCGGACTCGAGGCTGCCGTTGCGGCGGCTCGGCGTGCCGACGCAGACCAGCGACAGGTCCGAGGCCCGCACCGCCGCCGCCGTGTCCGTCGTCGCCGTCAGACGACCGCTGCGGACCTGCTCGGCCAGCAGCTCGTCGAGACCGGGCTCGGTCACCGGCGAGCGACCCCGCTTGATCAAGTCGACCTTGCTGGCGTCGACATCGACACCCGTCACGTCGTGACCGGCCGCAGCGAAACACGCCGCCGACACGGCACCCACGTAACCCAGACCGAACAGGGCAATCTTCATGTGTGCATACTCCTCGAATTGGCGACGGTTTGCGGGCGGCGCCCTTTATGCGACGCGCTTCAAGCGGACAACGAAGGACGGCTGAAGCACATCGAGCAAAAGCAGAGACACCAGAAACTGATACACAGCCCCCGCCACATAGAACGGGACAAAGAAGGCGAGGTACGACGGTTGAGTCGGCAGAGGCAAGAACTCCTCAATCACGAACCCGGAGACCGCCGCATGTCTGGAGAGTGAGGCCTTGGTATTGCACCGATAGACGACGGGGAAGTCTTCCCATTTCGGCCGGCGAGTCACACGCAGGAGTTTGGACTTCAAGGGACCGCTCAATCTGGCGATGACGGAAACGTAGTCCCACTTGTTGGGCAGGTTCATCAGCACTTCGCCCCCAACCTTGGTCACTCGAGCGAGTTCGGCAAATGTGCGAGCCGGGTCTTCGACGTGCTCCATCACGCTGCGGATCACGACCACATCGAACATTGCATCGTCGTAGGGAATCGACGTCGTCGTGCAAGGCTTGAAGGACACTCCGGGTGGGATGCTTTCCTCCGGAACGACGTCGAGGTCGGTGCCGAAGTAGTGCTCGAACCGCCCCTCGAGGAGCCGAGTCAACCGGAACGTACTTCCGCAGCCAAACTCGAGCATGGCTCCTCCAGCCCGTCTCACCCGTCGGCTGTACCACACGTGCAGGGCGGTCATGTGCGTGACTGCGTACAGCCGCGGCTGAAGCACCCGCTTGCATGTCACTCTGTTCCAGCGAACGAACCTTCCCAAAAGAGACTGCGGCTCGTTCTCTCGATCGTCCAAATCTCCGTCTACTTCATTCATCTCGGCCTGAATCTCCCCGATTGTGGCCATTGCGCTGTCTGGCGCTCCCGTCAATGCCACACCACCTGTCATCGTACCCGGCTCCGCAGCAGTCCCGATAGACCGCGGCATAGCCTGCCACCATCGCGCTCACGCTGAACCGCTCGAGCGCCCGCCGGCGGCCCGACTCGGCCATCGCCTGCCGCCGCTCCGGGGCATCGACCAGAGACCGCAGCGCGTCGGCCAGGCCAGCCTCGTCGCTCGAGGGGACCATCAGGCCCGTCTCCCCCTCCACGACCAACTCGTCCACGCCACCCACGCGGGTGGCGACCACCGCGACCCGGGCGGCCATCGCCTCCAGAATCGTGTTGGGCATACCCTCGGAGGTCGAACACAGCACGTACACGTCGAGCGCCGCGAAGAAGCGCTCCACGTCTGCACGATGGCCGAGCAGCGTCACCACGCTCGCCAGCCCCAGGGCGTCGATCTGGCCCTGCAGCGCCTCCCGCAGCGGCCCCTCACCGGCAATCAGGACGCGACATCTGCGTCCCTGCGCCGCCAGCCGCGCTGCCGCGGCCACCAGCAGCGCCTGGTTCTTGACCTCGACCAGACGCCCGGCATGCCCGATCAGCACCAGGGCATCGTCGGTCACGCCCAGCGCGAGACGGGCGTCACGCCGGGACGTGGCGCCAAAACGCTCCAGGTCGACGCCGTTGCGGACCACCGTGATCCGGTCCTGGGGCACGCCCACGGTGGTCGCCATCCGCTCGGCCAGCCGCGACGACACGGAGAGCACCCGGTCGACCCGTGACCAGACGAACCGCTGGGCGCGAATCTGACCCGGCCTGGTCTGCAGCGTGCCATGTTCCCCGTGCATCAACACCGGCA